>NZ_JAHBDR010000033.1:0-127819 GCF_019956575.1 Pseudomonas sp. A-R-19 | reverse complement strand
GTGTCATTCAGCATTGATGTGACTGAAACACCGCCTTCGCGAGCAAGCCCGCTCCCACATGGAGTTCGCCGCACTGCAGAACTACCCATAAAAACAACAAAAGCTTGCCCAGAGATCGACTGCCATGGCCGCACCCGCCTCGCCGCTGTCCCACGACGCCATCATCCAGGACTCCTGGTCCCGATGCCGCGCGTTCGGCCTCAGCCATCAGAGCGCGCCGGCCTTCGACCAATTGCCGGCCGCGGGCATCGCGCAACTGTTGGAGAGCCAGCATTCGCTGGTGCAAACCACCCATCAGGAAGTGCTGCCCTACTACGAGAACATCCTGAGCAACTCCAATTGCCTGATCATGCTCGCCGACCATCAGGGCCAAGTGCTCACGTCCTGGGGCACCCAGCGCTTTATCGAACCGAAACTGGCCCGAGGCTTTAGTGCCGGCGCCAGCTGGATGGAGCGCTGCACAGGCACCAACGCCATCGGCACCGCCCTGGCCTGCGAACAAGCGGTGCACATCGAGCACGATGAACACTTCCTCAAGGCCAACCGCTTCATGACCGGTTCCGCCGCGCCGATTTTCGATGCCGAGCGCAAGGTGATCGCGGTGCTGGACGTGTCCAGTGACAGCTACCTGCCGCCCTCCCACACCCTGGGCATGGTCAAGATGATGAGCCAGACCGTGGAAAACCGGCTGATCCTCAACCTGTTCCATGGCCAGTATTTCCAGCTGACGTTCAACACCGGGCTGAACAACCTCGACAGCCAATGGGCCGGGTTGCTGATCTTCGATGAAACCGGCCAGGTGCTGTCGGCCAATCGCCGGGCCGACAATTTGCTGGGTATCAGCCTGTCGCGGGTCAGTGTCGAGAGCCTGTTCAAGGTCTCGCTGCTGGAATTGCTCAACCAGCCCGAAGGCCTGCCCTTCGCCCTGCAAACCTCCGGGCGCAACCGCTTCCAGTGCCTGTTGAAGCGGCCGAAACAGGCATCAATTCAACCTCGAGTGTTCACCGAGCCGATTGTCGCTGCACCCGCGGCCATCAGCCTCAACTCCCTGCATTTCGGCGACAGTCGCGTGGAAAAAGCCGTGCGTCAGGCCGAGCGCTTGCTGGAAAAAGACATTCCCTTGCTGATCCATGGTGAAACCGGGGTCGGCAAGGAAGTGTTCGTCAAAGCCCTGCATCAGGCCAGCTCGCGCAGCAAACAGGCGTTCATCGCCGTCAACTGTGCAGCGATTCCCGCCGAACTGGTGGAATCCGAGTTGTTCGGTTATGAGAAAGGCGCGTTCACCGGCGCCAACCAGAAAGGCAGCATCGGGCTAATCCGCAAGGCTGACAAAGGCACGCTGTTCCTCGACGAAATCGGTGACATGCCGCTGCCAACCCAGGCGCGACTGTTGCGGGTGTTGCAGGAGCGTTGCGTGCAGCCGGTAGGCAGCAGCGAGTTGTTCCCCGTGGACTTGCGCATCATTTCAGCGACCAATCGCTCGTTGCGCGAACAGGTACAACTAGGGCGGTTTCGTGAGGACCTGTATTACCGCATCGGCGGCCTGACTCTGGAACTGCCACCGCTAAGAGAGCGCAGCGACAAAGAGGCACTGTTCAAGCGCCTGTGGGAACAGCACCGTGAACCCGCACAATGGGCCGGTCTGAGCCAGGAAGTGCTGGCGCTGTTCTGCCGGCATCCCTGGCCGGGTAACTTGCGCCAGGTCAGCAGCGTTATTCAGGTCGCCCTGGCCATGGCCGAGGAACAACCGATACGGCCGGAGCATTTGCCGGATGATTTTTTTGTCGATCTGGAGATGGAGCCGGTGGAGACGCCGGAGCAATTGGCCGTGGATCTGAATGATGCAGAGGATTTGAACCGGCAGTTGCAGGCGGTCGGCGGGAATATTTCCTACCTGGCGCGCAGGCTTGGGGTGAGCCGCAATACCCTTTACAAGCGGTTGCGCCAGGCTGAATGACAAGTTGGCCGAACGGGCCCCTTCGCGGGCAAGCCCGCTCCCACAGTTGATCTTTGGTGTGTTTGAGTTTTGTGTACGACGCAAATCCAATGTGGGAGCGGGCTTGCTCGCGAAGGCGTCAGTTCTGCCACCTCAGAATCAGAAGCCCCCAAAAAAACAAAAACCCGCACAAGGCGGGTTTTGTTTTGTAGCCAGTAACGCCATCAGTCAGCCAGACGCCAGGTCGTGCCGCCCTTGCCGTCTTCCAGCACCACACCCATGGCGGTGAGCTGGTCGCGGATGCGGTCGGATTCGGCCCAGTCCTTGCCGGCACGTGCCGCCAGGCGCGCAGCGATCAGCGCTTCGACTTCGGCTGCATCCACGCGCCCTTCGGCGCCCGCTTGCAGGAAATCATCGGCTTCGAGCTGCAACACACCCAACACGCTGGCCAGTTCTTTCAAACGGGCTGCCAGACCGGCCGCGGCATTGAGATCGCTCTCGCGCAGACGGTTGATTTCACGAACCATCTCGAACAACACCGCGCAAGCTTCCGGCGTGCCGAAGTCGTCGTTCATCACCTGGGTGAAGCGCTCGACGAAGGCTTCGCCGCCAGCAGGCGCCACGCTCGGCAGGCCTTTCAATGCGTGGTAGAAACGCTCCAGGGCGCCCTTGGCGTCCTTGAGGTTGTCTTCCGAATAGTTGATGGCGCTGCGGTAGTGGCTCGACACCAGCAGATAACGCACGACTTCCGGGTGGTACTTGCCGAGCACGTCGCGAATGGTGAAGAAGTTGTTCAAGGACTTGGACATCTTCTCGCCATTGATGCGAATCATGCCGCAATGCATCCACGCGTTGGCGTAGGTCTTGCCGGTCGCCGCTTCGCTCTGGGCGATTTCGTTTTCGTGGTGCGGGAACTCAAGGTCGCTGCCGCCGCCATGAATGTCGAAGGTTTCGCCCAGGCAGCAGGTCGACATCACCGAGCACTCGATGTGCCAGCCCGGACGACCGGCGCCCCACGGCGATTCCCAGCTCGGCTCACCCGGCTTGGTGGCTTTCCACAGTACGAAGTCCAGCGGGTCCTGCTTGGACTCGTCAACTTCGATCCGTGCGCCGATGCGCAGGTCTTCGATCTTCTTGCGCGACAGCTTGCCGTAACCCATGAACTTGGCGACGCGGTAGTACACGTCGCCATTGCCCGGTGCGTAGGCATAACCCTTGTCGATCAGGGTCTGGATCATGCTCAGCATGCCCGGAATGTGATCGGTGGCACGCGGTTCCATGTCCGGCTTGAGGATGTTGAGGCGCGCCTCGTCCTCATGCATTGCAGTGATCATGCGTTCGGTCAGCGCGTCGAACGGTTCGCCGTTCTCGCGGGCACGATTGATGATCTTGTCTTCGATGTCGGTGATGTTGCGCACGTAGGTCAGGTTATAACCGCTGAACCGCAGCCAGCGGGTCACCAGGTCAAACGCGACCATGCTGCGGCCGTGGCCAATGTGGCAGTAGTCGTACACGGTCATCCCGCAGACGTACATGCGCACGTTGTTGCCATCCAAAGGCTTGAAAACTTCTTTGCTCTTGGTGAGCGTGTTGTAGATCGTAAGCACTTTAATTCCTTGACGCTAAATCACTGGCCCCACGAATCACGCAGGGTCACGGTACGGTTGAATACCGGCTGACCAGGTTTCGAGTCCTTCAAATCAGCAACGAAGTAACCTTCGCGCTCGAACTGGAAACGGTCTTCCGGCTGTGCGTTGCCCAGCGAAGGCTCGGCACGACAACCGGTGAGTACCTGCAGCGAGTCAGGGTTGATGTTGTCCAGGAAACTGGCGCTGTCTTCGGCCTTCTCAGGGTTGGCCGAACGGAACAGACGATCGTACAGGCGCACTTCGCACTCGACGCTGGCAGCGGCCGGCACCCAGTGCACCACGCCTTTGACCTTGCGACCTTCCGGGTTCTTGCCCAGGGTGTCGGGATCGTACGAGCAGCGCAGTTCGACGATGTTGCCATCGGCGTCCTTGATCGCTTCGTCGGCACGGATCACGTAGCTGCCGCGCAGACGCACTTCACCGGCCGGTTCCAGGCGTTTGTAGCCCTTTGGCGGCTCTTCCATGAAGTCTTCACGGTCGATGTAGATTTCACGGGCGAATGGCAGTGCGCGCACGCCCATGTCTTCTTTCGGGTGGCACGGCAGTTCGAGGTTCTCGACCTGGCCTTCCGGGTAGTTGGTGATCACGACTTTCAGCGGACGCAGCACGCACATGGCACGCGGGGCGCTGTGGTCGAGGTCGTCACGGATGCTGAATTCGAGCATGCCGAAGTCGACCACGCCGTCGGAACGGTTGGTGCCGATCATTTCGCAGAAGTTGCGGATCGACTTCGGCGTGTAGCCACGACGGCGGAAGCCCGACAGCGTGGACATGCGCGGGTCGTCCCAGCCGTTGACGTGCTTTTCATCGACCAACTGCTTGAGCTTGCGCTTGCTGGTGATGGTGTAGTTCAGGTTCAGGCGGCTGAACTCGTACTGGCGCGGGTTGGCCGGCACCGGCAAGTGCTCGAGGAACCACTCGTACAGCGGACGGTGGCTTTCGAACTCCAGGGTGCAGATCGAATGGGTGATGCCTTCGATGGCATCCGACTGACCGTGGGTGAAGTCGTAGTTCGGGTAGATGCACCACTTGTCACCGGTCTGGTGGTGATGAGCGTGGCGAATGCGATACATGATCGGATCGCGCAGGTTCATGTTCGGCGAGGCCATGTCGATCTTGGCCCGCAGCACCCGTGCGCCGTCCTTGAACTCGCCGGCTTTCATGCGGGCGAACAGGTCCAGGTTCTCTTCGACGCTGCGCTCGCGGAACGGGCTGTTCTTGCCCGGTTCGGTCAGGCTGCCACGGTATTCCTTGGCTTGCTCCGGGGTCAGGTCGTCGACGTAGGCATTGCCGGATTTGATCAGCTCAACGGCCCAGTCGTGCAGCTGGTCGAAATACTGCGAGGCGTAGCGCACTTCGCCGAACCATTCGAAGCCCAGCCATTTGACGTCGCTTTCGATCGCGTCGATGTATTCCTGGTCTTCCTTGGCCGGGTTGGTGTCGTCGAAACGCAGGTGCGTGACGCCGCCGAACTCCTGGGCCAGGCCGAAGTTCACACAGATCGACTTGGCGTGGCCGATGTGCAGGTAGCCGTTGGGTTCAGGCGGAAAACGGGTGACGATCTGCGTGTGCTTGCCCGAGTCCAGGTCTGCCTGGATGATCGGCCGCAGGAAGTTGACCGGCACGGCAGGGCCGGTCTTGGCATTCGAGGTAGGGTCGACAGTGGGCTTGCTCATAGGATCCTTGAACGTACAAGTGCGTGGCCGTAATGAAGGCCGGACAAAACAAAGCCGCTATCATAGCCGATGCCGTCAAGTACCTGACAGAGCGCACTCTGTAAACCGTCGTATTTAATAGGCCGTAAATGAAAAAACAGCCTCGAAATTCGTGCCTGTCACGCTAAACTGCGCACCTTGGCCGAGACAGGCTGAACCGGTTGCGGGATGGAATGTCCCAAAACCACGAATTCATAAAGTGAGTAACGATCATGACCCAAGTCAAACTGACTACCAACCATGGCGACATCGTCCTTGAGCTGAACGCCGACAAAGCCCCGATCACCGTGGCCAACTTCGTCGAGTACGTTAAAGCCGGTCACTACGAAAACACCGTTTTCCACCGTGTCATCGGTAACTTCATGATCCAGGGCGGCGGTTTCGAGCCAGGCATGAAAGAAAAGAAAGACAAGCGCCCAAGCATCCAGAACGAAGCTGACAACGGTCTTTCCAACGAAAAATACACCGTCGCCATGGCCCGTACCATGGAGCCGCATTCGGCTTCCGCACAGTTCTTCATCAACGTGGCCGACAACAGCTTCCTGAACCACAGCGGCAAGAACGTGCAAGGCTGGGGCTACGCAGTGTTCGGTAAAGTGACCGCCGGCCAGGACGTTGTCGACAAGATCAAAGGCGTGGCCACCACGTCCAAGTCCGGCCACCAGGACGTACCAGCAGACGACGTGATCATCGAGAAAGCCGAGATCATTGAGTGATATTGCTGATTTCAGATTTGCATCTGGAAGAGGAGCGCCCGGACATTACCCGGGCGTTTCTGGATTTGCTCGCCGGACGCGCCCGCTCGGCGAGTGCGTTGTACATTCTGGGCGACTTCTTCGAGGTGTGGATTGGCGACGACGCCATGACACCCTTCCAGCGCTCCATCTGCCAGGCCCTGCGCGAACTCAGCGACAGCGGCACGGCCATTTTCCTGATGCACGGCAATCGCGACTTCCTGCTCGGCAAGGCGTTCTGTAAAGAAGCCGGCTGCACCTTGCTGAAGGATCCGAGTGTCGTGCAACTCAACGGCGAGCCGGTGCTGCTGATGCACGGCGACAGCCTCTGCACCCGCGACGAAGCCTATATGAAGCTGCGTCGCTACCTGCGCAACCCGATCACCCTGTTCATCCTGCGGCACTTGCCGCTGCGCACCCGGCACAAACTGGCACGCAAGCTGCGCAGTGAAAGCCGCGCGCAGACGCGGATGAAGGCCAATGACATTGTCGATGTCACGCCGCTGGAGATTCCGCGGATCATGCAGCAATACGGGGTGAAGACCCTGATCCACGGCCATACCCACCGCCCCGCGATTCACAAGTTGCAGCTTGGCGAGCAAGCGGCCAAGCGCATTGTGCTGGGGGATTGGGATCGTCAAGGGTGGGCGTTGCAGGTCGATGAGCAAGGGTTTGCGCTGGCGCCGTTCGATTTCGCCCCGCCGCCGCAGCTCGCTGCACCGGCAAACTAGCGTCGAGCACAAAATCTGTGGGAGCGGGCTTGCTCGCGAAGAGGGAGTGTCAGTCGACATCTGTATTGACTGATCCACCGCTTTCGCGAGCAAGCCCGCTCCCACATGGGTTCTACGGTGTTTGTTAGTGTCCGGTAGAAGCCGCAGGCCCGGCCTTCGCCGTAAACGGCGGCTTGGCCAGCCACACAATCAATATCAAGCCCATGAACATCCAGCCCAGCAGGGTGAAGTAGTCCACCGTGGACATGATGTACGCCTGGCTGATCACCATCTGGTCCAGCTGCGTATAAGCCTTGGCCCCGGCCCCGCCCAGGTTGGTCAGTGCTTCGCGGGTCGCCGGGTCGAACGGAGTGATGCTTTCGGTCAGGTAGGCGTGATGCTGATCGGCCCGGCGAATCCAGATCCAGGTGGTCAACGACGCCGCGAAACTACCGCCCAACGTCCGCAAGAACGTCGCCAGCCCCGAACCGTCGGCAATCTGGCTTGGCGGCAGGTCCGAGAGCAGGATGGTCAGGGTCGGCATGAAGAACAGCGCCACGCCGATCCCCATGAACAACTGCACCAGGGCGATGTGCTGGAAGTCCACTTCGTTGGTAAACCCGGCGCGCATGAAACAGCTCAGGCCGATGGCCAGGAACGCCCCGCCCGCCAGCAGGCGCATATCGAATTTGGGCGCGTATTTGCCGACAAACGGCGCCAGCAACACCGGCAGGATCCCCAGTGGCGCCACTGCGAAACCGGCCCAGGTCGCGGTGTAGCCCAGTCGCGTTTGCAGCCACTGCGGCAGAATCAGGTTGATCCCGAAGAACCCCGCATAGCCCAGGATCAGCACGATGGTGCCGTAACGGAAGTTGCGGTGGGCGAACAGGCGCAGGTTGACCACCGGATGCTCGTCGGTCATTTCCCAGATCACGAAGAACGCCAGGGCTACCACCGAAATGACCGAGCCGATCACGATGAAACTGGATTCGAACCAGTCGGCATCGTTGCCCTTGTCGAGCACAATCTGCAACGCCCCGACACCGATGATCAGCGCGATCAAGCCGACGTAATCCATTGGTTGGCGACTGGTGACCACCGGGCGCTTTTTCATCTGCTGGGTCACCACCCACGCGGCGAACAGGCCGATGGGCACATTGATGAAGAAAATCCACGGCCAGCTGTAGCTGTCGGTGATCCAGCCGCCGAGAATCGGCCCGGCAATCGGTGCAACCACCGTGACCATCGCCAGCAGCGCCAACGCCAGCCCCCGTTTCGCCGGGGGGTAAACCGCAATCAGCAGGGTCTGGGTCATCGGGTACAGCGGCCCGGCCACTACGCCCTGCAGCACCCGGAAGCCCACCAGCTCGGGCATCGAGGTGGCAATCCCGCACAAAAACGAAGCCAGCACGAACAGCAATGTCGCCCAGACAAACAGCTTCACCTCGCCGAAACGGCGGCTGAGCCAACCGGTCAGCGGCAAGGCGATGGCGTTGCTCACCGCAAACGAAGTGATGACCCAGGTGCCCTGCTCCGAACTCACGCCCAGGTTGCCGGAAATCGTCGGCAATGCCACGTTGGCGATGGTGGTGTCGAGCACTTGCATGAAGGTCGCCAGCGACAGGCCGATGGTGCTGAGCAGCAGGCTGGGCGGCGTGAAAGACGCGTTATTGCTCATGGTGAATCCCTTGAAACCTGATCGGCACTGCGCCTTTTACAAACGCAGCTAACCCTGTGGGAGCGAAATGTGGCGAGGGGGCTTGTCGGAACGCCGAACCGCCCCGCTTGAGTGCGCAGCACTCACAAGCTCTTCGATACATCGGAAATTTTGGGGCTGCTACGCAGCCCAACGGGGGCAAGCCCCCTCGCCACAGGTCGCCCCACAGGGTCGATGTGATGGCATATCAGCGTTGCGCGGTCTTGCTGACCGCTGCGCTGTTGTCATGGATCAGTTGCGCGATCATCGCGTCGGCCTCGGCCAACTGACGGTCGTAGACGTTAGTGCTGAACGAAGCCTTCTGCGGCGGCTGTTGCGCCAGCACCGGGCCGCTCTGGTCGTGCAGGTCGACATCGACCATGGTCGACAGGCCGACCCGCAGCGGATGTTTGGCAAGCTCCTCGGCATTGACGTGGACCCGCACCGGCACGCGTTGCACGATCTTGATCCAGTTGCCGGTGGCGTTCTGCGCCGGCAGCAGGGCAAACGCGCTGCCGGTCCCGGCGCCGAGGCTGTCGATGGTGCCGCTGTACTTGACGTCGCTGCCGTAGAGGTCGGTTTCGATCTCCACCGGTTGGCCGATGCGCATGTCACGCAGCTGGGTTTCCTTGAAGTTGGCGTCGATCCACAGCTGATCCAGCGGGATCACCGCCATCAGCGCGGTACCCGGTTGTACACGCTGACCCAGCTGTACAGAGCGTTTGGCCACATAACCGGTAACCGGAGCGATCAGGACGCTGCGCGAGTTGTTCAGATAGGCCTGGCGCAGTTGCGCGGCGGCCGCCATCACGTCCGGGTGCGATGAAACCACGGTGTCATCGACCAGCGCGCTGGTGGTCTTGAGCTTTTGCTCGGCGTTGGCCAGGGCGTTTTGCGCCGAGGTCAGGTCGTCGCGGGCGTGAGACAGTTCTTCCTGGGAAATCGCCCCGCCGGCGGCGAGGTTCTTGCGCCGGCTGAAGTTGTCCTGGGCTTTTTGCACTTCGGCTTTCTGCGCATTGACCTGGGCTTTCATACCGTCCACATCGCTGTACAAGCCGCGCACCTGGCGCACGGTGCGGGCCAGATTGGCCTGGGCGTTTTGCAGGCCGATTTCGGCATCGTTCGGGTCGAAATTCACCAGTACCTGGCCTTCATGGACCAGATCGCCGTCATCGGCACCGATGCTGACCACGGTGCCGGTGACCAGCGGGGTGATTTCCACCACGTTGCCGTTCACATAGGCATCGTCGGTGCTTTCGCTCCAGCGCCCGTAAAACTCGTGGTAAGCCCAGACACCCGCGCCGCTGAGCACGACGGCGGCAGCGAGGACCAACAGCATGAATTTGCGCTTGCCCGAGTTGGGGTTGCCTTGAGTGTTTTCAGGAGGTTGAGTTGTATCGGCAGTGGCCATGACAAGTACCTTGAATTAGTGGGTCAGCGTGGCTGGCGTGGCGTTGGCCGAGGCAATGGCCTCTGGCTGGTAACCGCCGCCCAGCGCCTGCATCAGTTGGATCGACAGGTCGATCTGCTCGGCATTCAGGTTGGCCAGCTGACGCTGGGCCTGGAGCAATTGTTGCTCGATGCTGAGCACGTCCAGGTAGTTGCCGATGCCGGATCCGTAACGCTGGACCACGGTGTTGTAGGAATCCTGGGCGATGTCGGTGGCGTGCTGCTGGGCAGCGATCTGCCGGCCGATATCGCGCAGCTGGTTGATGCTGTCACTGACATCCCCCAGCGCCTTCACCAGGCTTTTGTTGTACTGCGCCACGGCGAGGTCGTAATCGGCGTCGCGCGAATCGAGGTCGGCGCGCAAGCGGCCACCGTCGAAGATCGGCACAGAGATCGTCGGTGCGATGTTGAAGAAGCGGCTGGCCGAACCAAACATCGCATCGCCCAGCAAGGATTCGGCACCGGCAGCGGCGCTGAGGTTCAAGTTGGGATAGAAGCGGGTCTTGCCGGCGTCGATGCTTTTGCTCGCTGCCTCGACCCGCCAGCGCGCGGCGACGAGGTCCGGGCGACGCCCGAGCAATTCGGCTGGCAGCACCGAAGGTAGCGCTACCGCACTCGGCTGAAGAATGTGCGGCCGGGCAATTTCATTGCCGCGATCCGGGCCTTTGCCGAGCAGAACGGCCAGGGCAATTTTCGCGCTGTTCAGGCGTTTCTCGGCATCGATCAGATTGGCCTGGGAAGTGGCTTCCAGGCTTTCGGTCTGCTGGAACTGGTACTGGCTGTCGATCCCTGCCGTCAGGCGCCGCTGGCTCAGGTCGAGCATTTGCCGGGTGCGCTTGAGGTCTTCATTGGACAGGTCATAGACGATGTGCGCCTGCCCCAGATCGCTGTAGGCCCGGGCGACATCGGCGGCCAGGGTCAGTTGCGCGGCCTGCTGGTCGACTTCGGCGGCGCGGGCCTGGCCGAGGGCCGCTTCCCAGGCATCGCGCTGACCGCCCCAGAGGTCGAAGTTGTAGTTGAAACCGGCACTGATGTTGCGAATGGTGGCGTACGCGTCTCCCTGTCCGAGTGGGTCCTGGTCCCGGGCCAGGCGTGAGCGGCTGACACCGGCGCTGGCATCCAGGGTCGGCATCCGCTCGGCGTCGGCGGCGGAAGCGGCAGCGCTGGCCTGATGGGCACGGGCGTCGGCAATCTGCATGTCCGGGCTGTCGCGCAGGGCCTCGCGGATCAGGCCGTCGAGTTGCGGATCGCCGAGGCTTTTCCACCAGTCGCTTTTCGGCCAGGCCGCGGGGGACAAAGTCACGCCGCTGAGGGATTGCCCGGCCTTCAGGCTCTTCGCGTCGAGGTTGACGCCTTCGGTTTTCAGGCCGCTGTAACTGGCGCAACCGGCGACGCTCATGGCCAACAGCACCAGGCTCAGGCCGGTACGCAAGGGATTACTGCTCATTTGTCACCTACCCGCAGCAGGGTGATCGCGTCACCGGCTGCCAGCAAAATTTTCTTCAGGATCAGCTCCAGGGTTTTCAGCTCTTCCGGAGTGATGGCACCGGCCAGTTCATTCATGGCTTCGGCACCGATGTGCGGCAGGCGGTCGGCCAGCTTCTGCCCTTCTTCGGTCAGTACCAACTGCACCTGACGGCGATCCGCCTCGGAGCGTTGGCGGGCGAGGAAACCTTTCTGTTCCAGACGATCGAGCATGCGCGTCATCGAGCCACTGTCGAGGGACAGGTGACGGCACAACTCGCCCGGCGAATCGACGCCGTACTGGGCGATGATGATCAACACCTTGAACTGCGCGGCGGTGATGCCGTGGGGTTCCATGTGGGTGTCGATGATCCGGTCCTTGAGCAGCGCGGCACGTCCGAGCAACAGGCCGAGATGGCAATTGCGGAAATCGTCTGGAGAGAAATGCTTCATCTGACCACCAATTAGCTGCCTAGGCAGTGAATGCATGTCGAGATGTTACTGCCTAGGCAGCGAATGTCAACGTAATAGTTAGCATGCTTGGTAAATAGTTGACTAACGGCGTCGGGAATTACCACAAACCCTGTGGCGAGGGGGCTTGCCCCCGTTCGGCTGCGAAGCAGTCGTCGCTTTTGGATTTATAGGAATTCAAGAGGAATGAAATTGCAGGTTTTGGGGCCTGCTTCGCGGCCCAACGGGGGCAAGCCCCCTCGCCACAGGGACCGCACCCGGATGGCAGAGCGGGACCTAGAAATCCCGTTTGTAGAAGATGTCCAGCGAACTGGCCACGCCACCGGCGGCTTCGAGGTAGACCTTTTTGCTCAGCTTGTAGCGCAAGGCAATGGTGTTGGCCGGTTCGAACACGCCGACGCCATAGCGCAGGCTGAGCTTCTCGGAAATGTTGCCGCTGGCCACCACGCTGGTGGCATCGCCACTGCCCTGGGTGTCGAGCTGGAAGTCCTGGATGCCCAGGTTCTTGGCGATGCCGCTGGTTACCCCGGAACTGCCCATCAAGCCCAGACCGAGGGCCGCCTGGGCGAGCATGTTGTTGTCTTCGCCATTGCTGCTCAGCGGACGCCCGAGCACCAGATAGGACAGCGCCTGCTCCTGGCTCATGGCCGGTTCCGAGAAGATCTGCGTGGTCGGCTGCTCGGCGCTGCCGCTGAGGCGAATGCCGGCGATGATGTCGTCGGTCTTGCGAATGGCCTCGATGTCCAGGTACGGCTGATCGATGGGACCTGCAAACAGCAAGCGTGCCCGGCGCACCGAAAGTCGCTGGCCGTAGGCGCGATAGCGGCCATCGTTGAGCCACAGTTCGCCACGGGTGTCCATGTTGTCGCCAATGTGCACATGCCCCTGCACATTCGCGGTCAGGCCAAATCCTGCGAAGCTCAACTTGTCTTCGCCAACCACCACTTCGATGTCCATTTTCATCGCGAGCGGCGGCTTGCCCTCCTCGGTCTGCTGACCGACGATCACCGTGTCATCGGAGACCTTGACCGTCGACGGCGGCAATTCACGAATGGTGATGTCGCCCTTGGGCACCAGCACTTTACCGGCGATGGCCAGTTCGTCGCCCTTCATCGAGATTTTCAGGTCCGGTGCGACTTCCAGCTTGGCGTAAGGCTCGACGGTGACCGGCAATTGCGAGCCCTTGAGTGCCAGGTCTACCACCAGCGCCTGGCCCCAGGCGATGTTGCCGTTCAAGCTGCCCTGCCCGGCCTTGCCGCTGTTCCAGCCGCCGTTCAGTTGCACGCTTTCGCCAGCGATCAGCGCCTGAACGTGCAGGTTTTGCAACTCCATCGGCAATTCAGGCCCGGCCACCACGCCGTCACTGAGTTGCAGACTGCCATTGACCTGTGGCGCCAACAGCCCGCCGGAAATCGTGCCACTGCCATTCAGGCACCCGGCCAGCTTCTCGACCATCGGCACAAACGGCCGCGCCACCGACAGGTCCAGCCCGCTCAAGCGAAATGAACCTGTTACGGGTTTGTTCTTCGGTAACGGATTGAGCTGCGCCTGCACCATCAGTTCACCGAGTTTGCCACCGACGAAATTGAGCTCGGTGTCGATGCGCTTGGGCGTGAGTTTGCTGGTGAGTTTCAGGGTCTGGTACGGGAAGTCCAGCCACTGGTCCTTTTCCTTGATGCGCAAGGTGCCGCCACCGGCATCCACGCTGATCTGGCCATTCGGACCACTGGCCGGCAGGTCCAGTTGCAGGTCGGCATTGAGCCGACCCTGCCAGGCGAAATCCTTCGGCAACCACTGCGCGAGGCTGTCGATCGGGAATTGCTTGAGGTGATAACGCAGCTTGGGCTCGGGCATCAGGCGCGAGTCTTCGCCGCACAGGCTGGCCTGGCCGGACGCCCAGCAATGGGCGCCAAAGTTGATCTTGCCATCCGCCAGGCGTTCGAGTTTCGCCGGCCCTTGTAGCCGCCAGTCCTGGCCACCAGCCTGGATATCACCGCTGGCCAGGCGTCCGCGCCAATTGCCTTGGTCCAGCGCACCGTCCAGGCCGAGCGCCAGTTTCAGCTTCGGGCCTTGCAGGTCGAGGTTCAACGTCTGCTTCTTGATGTCGCCCTGGCCGCTGGCGGTCAGTGTTCCCAGCGAGGTGTCGCCGGCCTGGATGCCGCTGCCCTTGAGGTCGATTTTCGCCCGTTGCGCGCTATCCAGGGTGGCGTCCAGGTTCAGGCTTTGCAGGCGATTGTCCTGGAAAGCCAATTGCGAGCCTTGCAGGTCAAGCTTGCCTTGGGGCGCCTTGAGTGTACCGGCGACATCCACGCGGCCATTGAGCTGGCCGCGCAACTCCGGCCATAGCTGTGCCAGGCGCGGCAGCTTGAGATCGATCTTGCCGGCGAGCTTCTGTTGCAGGCTGCCCTTGCCGCTGATGCTGTTGTCGCCCAGGCGAATTTGCAGGGCGTTGAGGTTCCATTGCTCGCCACAGCCATCGGCCTTGGCCTGGATCACCGCCGGTTGACCGCGCAGTTTGCCCTTGAGGTCCAGGTCGGCATTGAGGCTGAGCACTTCGTTTTTCATCTCACCCTGGCTGCGCAACGGCCCGGCCAGGGTGCCCGGCAGCTCCGCAACCCAGTACGCCGGGTTGATCGCCGACAGGTCCAGTGCGGTGTCCCAGGCAATGCCGTCGGCGAATTGCAGGTTCAGGTGCCCTTCGGCCTTGCCTTGCCCGGCCTGGAGTTGAATCTGTTGCAGATAGATCTTCGTCAGGTCGCCCGCGAACGGGCTGGCCAGGGTGAAGGCACCCGCCGGACCATCCGCCGCCGCGTCGAAATGACCGAGGTACTTGCCGTCGGTGTAGGACACCTCTCCGTTGAAGCGGCGCAGCGCTACCTCCGGTTCGTCGATCAACGGGTATAGCCGGTGCCACGGGAAGTCCAGCCAGTCGATCTTCGCCTCGGCGCTCAGGCCCTTGCTCCAGTCCAGAAACCCTGTGAGCTTGAGGCTTTGTTTGTCGCTGGCAGTCAGGTCCAGCGCGGCGATCTGCGCCCCCTTGGCGTCGACCTTGCCTTGCAGCGCCAGGGCGACCGGGCCTTGCTCGGCAGGCAACGTAGCTTTGCCTTGAAGGGCATAGCCGTTTTTCAGGTCGCCCGCCCCCGTGAGTTCAAGCTGATTGAGTTGCAGGGTGTCCGGCAGATCGGCACTGGGCTTGAAGCCATCCGCGGTGATCCGCACCTTGGCCGGCAGGTTTTCCACCAGCGGTTGCAGTTCGCCGCTCAGTTGCCCGTTGAGGTAACCGCTGCTGTCGGCTTTCAGGTTCAGGGTTTTCAGCAGGTCGCCGTCGATCTTCAACGCCAGCGCCAGGGGGTCAGGCGTCGACAACAGGGTCAGTTTGCCTTCGGCGCTGAGCGGCCAGTTACCGCTTGGTTGCAGCAGACCGGAGAGGTTCAGGCTCAGGTCATCGCGCTGTAGCGACACCGAATCGATCTTCAAACCGGCCATGGTCCAGTGCGCCGCCAGTTGCAAGCCCTTGAGTTCTTCACTGCCGTTGAACAGCAGGCTGCCGACCTTGATCTCGCCCAGTTCGATGGCCAGGGGCAACTTCAGTTCCGGCAGCGTGATCGGGCCGCTGTCGGGTGCTTCGGCGCCCGGCGGGAACGTCAGGCTGACCTGATCGGCCTGCAACTGTTCGATGCACAAGGTCCTGCGGGTCAGGCACAACGGCGACCAGGCGAAAATCACCCGACTCAATTCAACCCGGTTGTCGGCCTGCTGCCATAACACCCGGTCGGCGCTCCACTGCCCGCCCAGCCGGCCCTGGAAGTTGTCCAGGGTCAAACCCGGTACGAAGCCCAACGCCCAGCGGCTGCCCGTCACCGTACCCACCACCGTGGCCGCCGTCAGGACAACCAACATCAACAGCGCCGCTATCGCCAGCAGCGTTACTTTCAAACCACGCTTCACAGCTCAGGCCCCATGGAAAAGTGCAGCCGAATGCCGCCATCGTCGTCCAGCGCATGGGCCAGATCGAGGCGGATCGGCCCCACCGGCGAGACCCAGCGCACGCCGATACCGACCCCGGTCTTGAGGTTCGGCAGTTCGAGTGTGTTGAAAGAGTTGCCCTGATCGACAAAGGTCGCGATTCGCCATTTTTCGGCGATGGAATACTGATATTCCGCGCTGGCGGCCACCATGTAGCGGCCACCGATGCGATCACCCTCGGAGTTTTCCGGGGACAGGCTCTGATAGTCGTAACCACGCACGCTCTGATCGCCACCGGCAAAGAAGCGCAATGATGGCGGCACCGAATTGAAACCGTTGGTGGCACTGCCGCCGACCTGCACCCGCCCGAGGAAACGGTGATTATCGAACACCGTAGTCAGGCCTTTGACCAATGCCGTGCCGTAGAGCAAGTTGCTGTCGGAACCGAGGCCTTCCTTGGCCACTTTGGATTCGAATTGCAGCCGATAGCCGTTATGCGGGTCGATGCGGTTATCGCTCTTGAGGTACGAATAGCTCACGCCAGGCATCAGCAAGGTACTGAGTCCCGAGTCGTCGCCCAGTTGGTAATCTTCGCGTTGCCACTTCAGCGACACCACCCGTTGCCAACCGCTGGGCAACTTGCTGTGCCATTCGGGGCCGAGGGTCAACAGCTTGCTGTGGGTGTCGGTGCCGGCGATGTCTTCATTCTGATAGCCGCCGGCAAAACGCAGTTTGTCGGTCAGTGGCGGGTCCAGCGGAATGTCGTAGAACAGCCCGACGTTTTGCCGAGGCGCCGAGACTTCGGCCTCCCAGCCGTAACTGTGCCCTTGCGCGTTGACCCAGTGCCGGGTCCAGTTGGCCTTGGCCCGCGGGCCGACGTCGGTGGAGAAACCCAGGCCCAGGCCCATGGTCCGTGGTTTGCGGGTTTCGAGCTTGACGTCCACCGGGATCGCTTCGTCCTTGGATGCCGTTGGCGCCGCGTCCACCCGCACGCCTTCGAAGTAGCCGCTCGACTGCAGGTTCTGATTGAGTTCGGCGATCAGTTCCGAGTCATACGGCGTACCGGCCTTGAAGGGCACCATGCGTTGCAGCAACTCGTCATCGAACGGCGTATCACCCTCGAAACTGACCTTGCCCAAGGTATAGCGCGGACCACTTTCATAGATCAGTTCGATATCGGCGACGCCGGCCCGCGGGTCGACCGACAATTTTGAACGGGTGAAGCGGCCGCTGAAAAAACCATAGCGCGAAGCCTGGTTCTGGATCAGGCGCTTGGCGTCCTCGTAATGCCCATGATTGAGCACGGCACCGGACTTGAGTGCATCGCTTTTGGGCACCCGAAAGGCTTTGAGGGAGGCTGCCGGACCGTCGACACGCACCGTGACATTGCGCAGATGCACCGGCTCGCCGGGATCGACCGAAAGTACCAGGCGCGGCTTGTCGCCACCCTTCACTTCGCTGTCGATGTGCGGCTGGTAATAACCCAAGGCCTGGGCAGCCTTGCGCGCCTGCTCTTCGGCGCCACGACTGAAGCGCAGCAACGCCTGCTCGTCACGATCGCCGAGGCTGCCGATGTAGCCTTCTATATTGGCTTTCAGCTCATCATTGGACGGTTTGATCCGTACATCCAATTCACTTTGTGCCAGCGCCGTGCAGCTGGTCATCAGCATCAGCACACCGCTGGTAATTCTTCCTGGAAACTTCATAGGCGCGGATGCTATCACGAGCTTGAGAGCGTGATAGAGCCTGACATGCCCGGAAAGTTCGGCGCCTAGGCCGTTGCAGTGTGTAACACCTGGGGATTGGGGTGAAAAAACACGTGCTCACGGATCGGTCCTACGGCGACTTCACCGATTTCCTCATAGCCCTGACGCTTGTAGAACTCCAGATAACGCGGATTCCCGGTGTCGAGGATCACGCCCTGTGAGTTCTCATCCACCGCGCACCAGTTGTGCACGGCTTGCAGTAGTTGTTCGCCGAAATGCTTGCCCTGGAACTGCGGATGAACCCCCAGCAACGGCAATACGTGCACCGAGTCGTTCGGTACGCAGGCTTCCACGGCAGCGTGATACTCGAGGTAGCGGCGAGTGCAGCGAAATCCCGTACTGAGCACCATGCGCAGGCGCCAGGCCCAACTTTCGGTGACGCCAAGACGACGTTGCGGCGGTGCGATCAGGGCGATGCCGATCAGGCGGTCGTTGACCAGCAGGCCGATGGCCGGCAGGTCCTGGAGAAAATGCTGGGTCACCAGTTCGCGCACGGTGGCGCGGACCCGCTGTTCGTAACCGGGGCGTTCGGCCTCGAACAGATAGCCGAAGGTCGGTTCGTGTCGATAAGCCTGGTACAGCAGCGAACGCGCTTCGCGGGCGTAGCCGCTGTCGAGCATGTGAATATCGGCAATGACGGTCGAGGTTTCGGGCATGACGGTTGATCTCCCCGGCACAGCTCGGATGGCTGCGCTCTTGTTGTTACGAGCTGATCGGCGCTGACACAGTTCCATACAGATCCGCAATCAGTGTAGGCAATGAAATCGCCTTCGTCGGAACGCCGCCCGGAGCAAGCCCGCTCCCACAGGTGATGAACCGGCCTGTGCTTTTGTGGGAGCGGGCTTGCTCGCGAAAGGGCCATCACTGCCCATACACAACCGACAGGCACAGCCGAATCCCCTCACCCCACACTGGCCCGATTCCCACATGTCAGCTAGCATCGCCCTTTTGCCAGGACTGCCGACCATGAAGATCGTCTCCTTCAACATCAACGGGCTGCGTGCCCGTCCCCATCAGCTGGCGGCGCTGATCGAAAAGCACCAGCCGGATGTGATCGGCTTGCAGGAAACCAAGGTCCACGATGATCAGTTCCCGCTGGCCGAGGTACAGGCCCTGGGCTACCACGTGTACTTCCACGGGCAAAAAGGCCACTACGGCGTCGCCCTGCTCTCTCGCCAGGAGCCGCTGGCCCTGCATAAAGGTTTCGTCACCGACGAAGAAGACGCCCAGCGGCGCTTCATCTGGGGCACCTTTGCCGACGCCAACGGCGTGCCGGTGACCATCATGAACGGTTATTTCCCACAGGGCGAAAGCCGCGACCACCCGACCAAATTCCCGGCCAAGGAACGCTTCTACGGTGATTTGCAGCAGTTGCTGGAAAGCCAGTTCAAGAACGACCAGCCACTGGTGGTGATGGGCGATGTGAACATTTCCCCGGAAGACTGCGACATCGGCATCGGCCCGGACAACATGAAACGCTGGCTGAAGACTGGCAAATGCAGCTTCCTGCCGGAAGAGCGCGAGTGGATGGCCCGCCTGAAGAACTGGGGCCTGGTCGACAGTTTCCGTCACCTGAACCCGGACGTGGCCGACACCTTCAGTTGGTTCGACTACCGCAGCCGTGGCTTCGAAGACGAGCCCAAGCGCGGCCTGCGTATCGATGTGATCCTCGCCTCCCATGGCCTGCTGCCACGGGTGAAGGCTGCCGGAGTGGACTACGAACTTCGCGGCATGGAAAAACCTTCGGATCATGCGCCGATCTGGCTTGAATTGAGCTGATCCCCGTCGAACACAACTCTCATGTGGGAGCGGGCTTGCTCGCGAATACGGTTAATCATTCAACATAAATGTCGACTGACCCGCCGCTTTCGCGAGCAAGCCCGCTCCCACATGGGAAAGTGTCATTTTTCCGAAACCTTACTGACTTAATCTCCCGACACCTCCTTTGGCTATTCAAGGTGCCGGCATGATGCTGCGCGTGTTGTTCCTGTTGATGCTGTCCGTGGGCTTGTCGCAGGCGGCCTCGGCCGGCGACTTGCCGACACCCGACCACGGCCCGGTGTTGCGCATCCAGGGTTCCAACACCATCGGCGCGGCATTGGGGCCGGCGCTGGTCGAGGGCCTGCTGAGCGAGCAAGGCCTGCGCAAGATTCACCGGGAAACCCCGGACACCGCCAACGAACTGCGCATTGTCGGCGAAACGGTTCAGGGTCGGCGGGTCGTGGTGGAGGTGGCAGCCCATGGTTCCAGCACCGGCTTCACTGCGCTGAAAGCAGGCAGCGCCGACCTTGCCGCCTCCTCGCGGCCGATCAAGGACAGTGAACTGGCCAACCTGCGGTCCCTCGGCGACCTGAAAAGCCCGAGCGCCGAACAGGTCATTGCCATCGATGGCCTGGCGATCATCCTTCACCCGGACAATCCGCTGAACCAACTGGACACCGTGCAACTGGCGCGCATTTTCAGTGGCGAGGTGAAAAACTGGGAAGACCTCGGTGGCCCCGGCGGGCCGATTCATTTGTATGCGCGGGATGACCAGTCCGGGACTTACGACACCTTCAAGGAGCTGGTCCTCAGTGGCCGTGGGAAAATCCTCGGCAGCGCGGCGAAGCGCTTCGAGTCCAGCGAACAACTGTCCGATGCGGTCAGCGCTGACCCGCAAGGCATCGGCTTCATCGGTTTGCCCTACGTGCGCCAGGCCAAAGCCGTGGCCATTGTCGACGGTCAATCACAAGCCATGCTGCCGCTCAACAGCCTGATTGCCACGGAAGATTATCCGCTGTCCCGTCGGTTGTTCCTTTACCTGCCACCCAGCGGGAAAAATCCCTGGGCCAATGCCCTGGTGGCTTTTGCCCAGAGCACCAAGGGTCAGGCCATTGTTGCCGCCAACGGTTTTATTGCCCAAACCGTCCAGGCCATGGCCGTCACGCCGAATGCGCTGATGCCCGAGGGATACCAGTCCCTCAGTCGTCATGCCCAGCGGTTGTCGGTGAACTTTCGCTTCGAAGAAGGCAGTGCCAGCCTGGACAACAAGGCGCGGCAAGACCTGACACGAGTGCTCGACTATATAAGGCAGCACGACAAAACGACTGGGCAAGTGACGCTGGTAGGGTTTGGCGATGCCAAGAGTGACCCGGCGCGCGCCGATCTGTTGTCAAAACTGCGGGCCATGGCGGTGCGACGGGAGTTGGTGAAGAGCGGCGTGGTGTTTCGCGAGATCCGCGGATTCGGTGCCGAAATGCCGGTGGCGGCCAATAGCGCCGATGAGGGAAGGATCAAGAATCGGCGGGTTGAGGTATGGGTGTATTGAATCTGATGTGGTTGTCTTGAATGGGATGATGCCTTCGCGAGCAAGCCCGCTCCCACAGGTTCAGTGCGGTCCCTGTGGGGGGGGCTTGCTCGCGAATGGCAGGCGCCGCGGTCTTAGTGCCCGCTACGCAGCATCTCCTTCGGCACATATTTGCCGATTTCGAACTTGCCGATCGCCGCACGGTGCACTTCGTCCGGGCCGTCGGCCAGGCGCAGGGTGCGCTGCATCGCATACATGTAGGCCAGCGGGAAATCATTGGAAACCCCTGCCCCGCCATGGATCTGGATCGCCCGGTCGATCACCCGCAATGCCACGTTTGGCGCGACGACCTTGATCTGCGCGATCTCGCTTTTCGCCACTTTGTTGCCAACGGTGTCCATCATGTACGCCGCTTTCAACGTCAGCAGGCGTGCCATGTCGATTTCCATGCGCGAGTCGGCAATCTTGTCGACGTTACCGCCCAGGCGTGCCAGGGGTTTGCCGAATGCGGTACGGCTTACCGAGCGTTTGCACATCAGTTCCAGTGCACGCTCGGCCATGCCGATCGAACGCATGCAGTGGTGAATCCGGCCAGGGCCTAGGCGACCTTGAGCGATTTCGAAGCCGCGCCCTTCACCGAGCAGGACGTTTTCGTACGGCACCCGCACGTTTTCGAAATGCACTTCGGCATGCCCATGAGGTGCATCGTCGTAGCCGAACACCGGCAGTGGGCGCACGATCTTCACACCGGGCGCATCCACCGGCACCAGAATCATCGAGTGCTGGGCATGGCGCGGCGCATCTGGATTGCTCAGGCCCATGAAGATCAGGATCTTGCAGCGCGGGTCGCAAGCGCCCGATGTCCACCATTTCTTGCCGTTGATCACCCACTCGTCACCATCGCGCACGGCTCGGGCGGCCATGTTGGTGGCGTCGGAGGATGCGACATCCGGTTCGGTCATGGCGAATGCCGAGCGGATCTCGCCGCGCAGCAGCGGTTCGAGCCAGCGTTGTTTCTGCTCTTCGTTGGCGTAACGCACCAACACTTCCATGTTGCCGGTGTCCGGTGCCGAGCAGTTGAACGGCTCTGGCCCCAGCAACGAGCGGCCCATGATTTCCGCCAGCGGCGCGTATTCGAGGTTGGTCAGGCCAGCACCGAGCTCTGACTCAGGCAGAAACAAATTCCACAGGCCTTCAGCCTTGGCCTTGAGTTTGAGTTCTTCCATGATCGCCGTCGGCTGCCAGCGATCGCCTTCGGCGACTTGGCGCTCGAACACGGCTTCGGCGGGATAAACGTAAGTGTCCATGAACGCTGTTACGCGCTCACGCAGTTCCTGAACCTTGGGCGAATAAGCGAAATCCATGAGCGAGATACCTTCTTGGGGGAGGTTGTTTAGGTCATGTATCGATGCTAGAACAGCGCTGATAATTTACCTAGCCTATTCTCGGCGTGTATAAACATTCATCACCGATATATGATCGACTGATCGTCACGGTCAGTCCGCCCACACAATAAGAGAGCCGCGTAATGAATCTGAGCAAGGTCGATCTCAACCTTTTCATCGTCTTCGACGCGATCTATACCGAAGCCAACCTGACCCGTGCCGGGCAGATTGTCGGCATCACCCAACCGGCGGTGTCGAACGCGCTGGCGCGTCTGCGCGAGACTTTCAACGACCCGCTGTTCGTGCGCACCGCCCAGGGCATGGTGCCGACGCCGATGGCGCAGAACATCATCGGCCCGGTGCGCAACGCGCTCTCGCTGCTGCGCGTGTCGGTGCAGGAGAGCCGCATTTTCAACCCGCAGCAAGCGGTCAAGACCTATCGCATCAGCATGACCGACCTCACCGAAGCGGTGATCCTGCCGCCGCTGTTCCAGCGCCTGCGCCGCCTGGCGCCGACGGTGATCATCGAAAGCTTCCTGTCCAAACGCCGTGAAACCACCAAGGAGCTGGCGGCCGGCCGCCTCGACTTCGCGGTCGACGCGCCGCTCAACACCGATCCGCAGGTACGCCACGTCAAGTTGATGGAAGACCGCTACGTGTGTGCCATGCGCAAGGGGCATCCGCTGGCGGGCAAGGACAAACTCACGCTGGATGATTACCTGGGCCTGACCCACATCCATATTTCCAGCCGCCGCAGCGGCCTCGGCTATGTCGACCTGGCGCTGGGCAAGATGGGCATCCAGCGCAAGATCGCCCTGCGCTCCCAGCATTACCTGATGGCTTCGCAAGTACTGCAGCAGACGGACATGGTCATGACCGTGCCGGAACGCTTCGCCCGCCGTAACGACCTGCACGCCTTTTATCTGCCGGTCAACGATGTACCGCCAGTGGAAACCCACCTTTACTGGCACGAAAGCACCGACCAGGACCCGGCGAACCGCTGGATGCGCGAACAGATGATCGAGTTGTGCCAGCAGGTGACGGCGCAGGAGAAAAAGCTCGAGAAGGTGTAGTACTTGATACCGAGGTGACTGCTTCGCGAGCAAGCCCGCTCCCACATTGGATCTTCAGTGGACACAATACTTGTGTTCGACACAGATCCCCTGTGGGAGCGGGCTTGCTCGCGAAGAGGCCCGCAAGAACACTGAAATCTCACGCCCCTTGACGTAAACGTCAACCTGCCATTAGCTTAGCGCCATGACCTTTTGCGAGCGCTTCCATGAGCAGCCAGACCTACAGCATTTCCGACCTCGCCCGCGAGCTCGACATCACCACCCGGGCCATTCGCTTTTATGAAGAGCAAGGCCTGCTCAGCCCTGAGCGCCGTGGCCAGGAACGCATCTACTCACCCCGCGACAAGGTCAGCCTGAAGCTGATCCTGCGGGGCAAGCGCATCGGTTTCTCCCTGGCTGAATGCCGCGAGCTGATCGAGCTTTACGACCCGTCCAGCGGTAACACCAAACAGCTGCACAGCATGCTGGCGAAAATCAGCGAGCGCCGGGAGCAGCTTGAACAGCAAATGCTCGACATCGAACAGATGAAACTGGAGCTGGATACTGCCGAAGAGCGCTGCGTGCAGGCGCTGGAGCAGACGCTCAAAAGCCAGGAATCGATTCAGTAACCCGCCACAATTCCCACAGTAGATCACCACTCACCCATTACTTCAGGTGAACCTTATGCCTCTCCCCACCCACGTACGCATTGTCGAAGTCGGCCCACGCGACGGCCTGCAAAACGAAGCCCAGCCCATCAGTGTTACCGACAAGGTGCAACTGGTCGATGCGCTGACTGCAGCCGGGCTCGGCTATATAGAAGTCGGCAGTTTCGTTTCGCCCAAGTGGGTGCCGCAGATGGCCGGTTCCGCCGAGGTCTTTGCGCAGATCCAGCGCAAACCGGGTGTGGTCTACGGCGCACTCGCACCCAATCTACGCGGCTTTGAAGATGCCCTCGCCGCCGGAGTCAAGGAAGTCGCCGTGTTCGCCGCGGCGTCCGAGGCGTTTTCCCAGCGCAATATCAACTGCTCGATCAGCGAAAGCCTGGAGCGTTTCGCGCCGATCATGGACGCCGCGAAACAACATGGGATTACCGTGCGCGGGTATGTGTCTTGTGTGCTGGGCTGTCCCTATGAAGGTAACGTCGCCCCGGAGCAGGTCGCCCTGGTCGCCCGCGAGCTGTACGCCATGGGCTGCTACGAGGTCTCGCTGGGGGACACCATCGGCACCGGCACCGCTGGCGCAACCCGCAAGATGTTTGAAGTGGTATCGAAGGATGTACCCCGGGAAAAACTCGCCGGGCACTTCCACGACACCTACGGTCAGGCCGTGGCCAACATCTACGCCAGCCTGCTGGAAGGCATCTCGGTGTTCGACAGCTCCATCGCCGGTCTCGGCGGCTGCCCCTATGCCAAGGGTGCCAGCGGTAACGTCGCGACCGAAGACGTGGTTTACCTGCTCAACGGCCTGGGCATCGACACCGGAATCGACCTCGACGCCTTGATGCTCGCCGGCCAGCAGATCTGCACAGTATTGGGTCGCCCTACCGGTTCCCGCGTGGCCAGGGCCCGCAGCGCACAGTGAGTGCGCTGAGTGTGTCCGGGTGTTACCGCACGGACTCAAACGTGGGCGTAAGCGAGTAACACGGAAACAAAATGTAGGGTTTAGCCTGAGGCGTAAAACCCTACAAATTCGCAAACCATTGATTTTAAAGACTTTTAAAAAGTTGGCACGGCTCCTGCTATATCTATCGCATAACAAGAATAAAAAAATTGCGGCAACCCTAATAAAAACAAGACGTAACGACTCTGACATAACAAAAACAACACGGCAGAGACGCAGCTAACAGATTTTTTTGGAGAAGATGTGCTTTTCAGGGTGCTTTTCGGAGTTACCCGCAACCGGGCAGAGAATAATAAAACTACCTTCAGGTAGCTCCCGAACTGGTTGGATCGCTCAGCGAGAAAGTAGATCAGCGCTCAAAAAAATACGTTTGCTCTTGATCCCGAATGGGGATCGCCAAAAACAGCGGTAAAGGGCAACGGTTGCCAAAAACAACAACAGACCGACCCTCAATAATAAAAAAAGAGCACGCGCAACGACAAATTAAAGGGGAGCTTCGGCTCCCCTTTGTGCTGTCTGGCATTTGAGATTTCCACCGCCCCGTGTAGGAGCGAGCTTGCTCGCGAAGAACTCAAGGGCACCGCGTTTATCCAGGCTGCACGCGTTATCGTTGACGTTCTTCGCGAGCAAGCTCACTCCTACAGGGGAACGAGTCAGGCCTTGTTGATGCGCAACTCCTCGATACTGATCTCGCGCATGCGGAATTTCTGGATCTTGCCCGTTACCGTCATCGGGAACTCTTCCACGAACTTGAAGTAACGCGGCGTCTTGAAGTGCGCGATGCGCTCCTTGCACCAGGCTTGCAGCTCTTGCTCGGTGGCGCTGTGGCCGGGGTGGAACTTGATCCAGGCGACGATCTCTTCGCCGTAGCGCGAGCATGGAATGCCGATCACCTGCACGTCGGCAACGGCCGGATGAGTAAAGAAAAACTCTTCCAGCTCCCGTGGATAAACGTTCTCACCGCCGCGAATGATCATGTCTTTGTTGCGCCCGGCAATACATACATAACCCTCGTCGTTCATGCTCGCCAGGTCACCGGTGTGCATCCACCCTGCCTGGTCGATGGCTTCTGCCGTGCCTTCGGGATTGTTCCAGTAACCCAGCATTACGCTGTAACCGCGAGTGCACAGCTCACCGATGGTGCCACGCGGCACCAGGTTGCCCGCTTCGTCAATGATCTTGCTTTCAAGTTGTGGCTGGGTACGGCCGACGGTGGTCACGCGCAGTTCCAGGTCGTCCGACGGACCGGTCTGCAACGATACCGGGCTGGTTTCCGTCATGCCGTAGGCAATCTGCACTTCGCTCATGTGCATTTCGCTGATAACCCGGCGCATCACCTCGATAGGACAGGTCGCGCCCGCCATGATCCCGGTGCGCAGGCTCGACAGGTCGAATTGCGCGCGTTGCGGCTGATCGAGCATGGCGATGAACATGGTCGGCACGCCGTACAGCGCCGAGGCTTTTTCTTCGGCGACAGTGCTCAGGGTCAGCAGCGGATCGAATGCATCGTTGGGGTAAATCATGGTGCTGCCATGGGTGATGCAGCCGAGATTGCCCATGACCATGCCGAAGCAGTGGTACAGCGGCACCGGGATCACCAGGCGATCGGCTGCCGTCAGGCCCAGGCTTTCGCCGACCATGTAGCCGTTGTTGAGAATGTTGTAGTGACTGAGGGTTGCACCCTTGGGGAAACCGGTGGTGCCCGAGGTGTACTGAATGTTCACCGCCTGGTCGAAATGCAGGCTGTCCTGGCGCTCGCGCAGTTGTTCGGCCGACACGCTGCCCGCCAGATCGGTCAATTGCGACCACGGCAGGAAACCACTGGGCGGCTGCGTGTCCAGACTGATCACCCCGCGTAAATCCGGTAGGCGTTCACTCTGCAATTTGCCGATGGACTGCTCGGCCAGTTCCGGTACCAGGCCTTGCAGCATGGCGTGATAGTTGGAGGTCTTGAAGGCCCCGGCGCAGACCAGCCACTGGCAACCGGATTGCTTTAATACGTATTCGAGTTCGGAACTGCGGTAGGCCGGGTTTATGTTGACCAGGATCACGCCGATTTTCGCCGTGGCAATCTGAGTGATACACCATTGGGCGCAATTCGGTGCCCAGATGCCCAGACGGTCTCCTGCTTGCAGTCCCAGCGCCAGCAGTGCCCTGGCGTGCAGGTCCGCAACCTGCGCCAATTGCCGCCAGGTGTAGCGCAGCTGTTGGTGGCGCACGACCAGCGCTTCTCCGGTCGGATACTGTGCGACAGTGTTGTCGAACGCCTGGCCAATGGTCATCGCCAGCAAGGCTTTGTCCTGGGAACCACGGGTATAACTGCGTTGCGGGCTTGCACTGGGTTGATCCATGACGACCCCTATTGTCTTTATTTATGGGCTACCGGCGGTCTCTTGTGGGAGCGACCTGTGGCGAGGGGGCTTGCCCCCGCTGGGTTGCGAAGCAGCCCCAAAATTTCCGATGTATCGAAGATCTTGTGAGTGCTGCGCACTCAAACGGGGGCAAGCCCCCTCGCCACAGGCCATCACCACAGGATGGGTCCGCTGTTCTATCTTGAACTGTCTCTACTCTCGCTCAAGTTGACGTTAACGTAAAGGGTGATTGACAGCCATTCGTCACAGGCTTACGTTAACGTAAAGGTGAGAGCCCATTGACAGTCTCACCAACCGACAAAAAAGCCAAAAGGTGACCCATGAGCTACCCATCCCTGAATTTTGCCCTCGGTGAAACCATCGACATGCTGCGCGATCAGGTTCAGTCCTTCGTCGCCAAGGAGATCGCCCCGCGCGCCGCTCAGATCGACATCGACAACCTGTTCCCCGCCGACCTGTGGCGCAAATTCGGCGACATGGGCCTGCTGGGCATCACCGTGCCGGAAGAGTACGGCGGCGCTGGCCTGGGTTACCTGGCTCACGTCGTCGCAATGGAAGAAATCAGCCGCGGCTCGGCCTCGGTGGCGCTGTCCTACGGCGCGCACTCCAACCTGTGCGTCAACCAGATCAATCGCAACGGCAACCACGAGCAGAAATCCAAATACCTGCCGAAACTGATCAGCGGCGAGCACATCGGCGCCCTGGCCATGAGCGAACCGAACGCCGGTTCCGACGTGGTCTCGATGAAACTGCGCGCCGACAAACGCGGCGACAAGTACGTGCTCAACGGCAGCAAGACCTGGATCACCAACGGTCCGGACGCCAACACCTACGTGATCTACGCCAAGACCGACCTGGAAAAGGGCCCCCACGGCATCACCGCCTTCATCGTCGAGCGCGACTGGAAAGGCTTCAGCCGCAGCAATAAGTTCGACAAGCTCGGCATGCGCGGTTCGAACACCTGCGAACTGTTTTTCGATGACGTCGAAGTGCCGGAAGAAAACATCCTCGGCGTACTCAACGGCGGCGTGAAAGTGCTGATGAGCGGCCTCGACTACGAGCGTGTCGTCCTTTCCGGTGGCCCGACCGGGATCATGCAGGCGTGCATGGACCTGATCGTGCCGTACATCCACGACCGCAAACAGTTCGGCCAGAGCATCGGTGAATTCCAGCTGATCCAGGGCAAGGTCGCCGACATGTACACCCAGCTCAACGCCAGCCGCGCTTACCTGTATGCGGTGGCCCAGGCCTGCGAGCGTGGCGAAACCACGCGCAAGGACGCCGCCGGCGTGATCCTCTACAGCGCCGAACGCGCCACGCAAATGGCCCTCGACGCGATCCAGATTCTCGGCGGCAACGGCTACATCAACGAATTCCCGGCCGGTCGTCTGCTGCGTGACGCCAAGCTGTACGAAATCGGCGCCGGCACCAGTGAGATCCGTCGCATGCTGATCGGTCGTGAACTGTTCAACGAAACCCGCTAAACGGAGCTGTCCATGGCTACCCTGCACACCCAGCTCAACCCCCGTTCAGCGGAGTTCGCCACCAATAGCGCGGCGATGCTCAAGCAGGTCGACGCGTTGCACACCCTGCTCGCCCAAGTGGCGCAAGGTGGCGGCCCGAAAGCCCAGGAACGCCACACCTCGCGAGGCAAACTGCTGCCTCGCGAGCGCATCAACCGCTTGCTCGATCCGGGTTCGCCGTTTCTGGAGATCAGCCAACTGGCGGCTTACGAGGTCTATGGCGAAGACGTCCCCGCCGCTGGCGTGATTGCCGGGATCGGCCGGGTGGAGGGCGTCGAGTGCATGATCGTCGCCAACGACGCCACGGTAAAAGGTGGCTCGTACTATCCACTGACCGTGAAAAAGCACCTGCGCGCCCAGACCATCGCCCAGCAGAATCGCCTGCCGTGCATCTATCTGGTGGACTCTGGCGGCGCCAACCTGCCGCGCCAGGATGAGGTGTTTCCGGACCGCGAGCACTTCGGGCGGATCTTCTTCAACCAGGCCAACATGAGCGCCATGGGCATCCCGCAGATTGCCGTGGTCATGGGTTCCTGCACCGCTGGCGGTGCCTATGTACCGGCGATGGCCGACGAAGCGATCATGGTCCGCCAACAGGCGACGATCTTTCTCGCCGGCCCGCCGCTGGTGAAAGCCGCGACCGGTGAGGTGGTCAGTGCCGAAGACCTCGGCGGGGCCGATGTGCACTGCAAGATTTCCGGGGTGGCCGACCATTACGCCGAGAGCGATGAGCACGCGCTGGCGCTGGCACGGCGTAGCGTCGCCAATCTCAACTGGCGCAAGCAAGGTGAGGTCCAGCAACGCACGCCGATCGCCCCGCTCTACAGCAGCGATGAGTTGTACGGCGTGGTCCCGGCCGACGCCAAGCAACCGTTTGACGTACGCGAAGTGATTGCGCGTCTGGTGGATGGTTCGGTGTTCGACGAGTTCAAGGCGCTGTTCGGGACCACGCTGGTCTGCGGTTTCGCCTACCTGCACGGTTACCCGATCGCGATCCTCGCCAACAACGGCATCCTGTTTGCCGAAGCGGCGCAGAAAGGCGCGCACTTCATCGAGCTGGCGTGCCAGCGCGGCATTCCGTTGCTGTTCCTGCAAAACATCACCGGCTTCATGGTCGGCCAGAAATACGAGGCCGGCGGCATCGCCAAGCACGGCGCGAAACTGGTGACGGCGGTAGCTTGCGCCAAGGTGCCGAAGTTCACCGTGATCATCGGCGGCAGCTTCGGCGCCGGCAACTACGGCATGTGTGGCCGCGCCTACGATCCACGCTTCCTGTGGATGTGGCCGAACGCACGCATCGGCGTGATGGGTGCCGAACAGGCGGCCGGCGTGCTGGTGCAGGTCAAGCGCGAACAGGCCGAGCGCAGTGGCCAGGGTTTCAGCGCCGAGCAGGAGGCCGAGATCAAGCAACCGATCCTCGACCAGTACGAAGAACAGGGTCACCCCTACTATTCCAGCGCGCGCCTGTGGGACGACGGTGTCATCGACCCGGCCCAGACCCGCGACGTATTGGCCCTGGCCTTGTCCGCGTCGTTGAACGCGCCAATCGAACCGAGCCGCTTCGGCGTGTTCCGGATGTGATTTTCTGTGGGTGCGGGCTTGTGTGGCGAGGGAGCTGGCTCCCGTTCGATTGCGTAGCAATCGTAAAGCCCTTTCGCGAGCAAGCCCGCTCCCACAAGGACCGTGGAGACGGACGAATATGAGCGACTTCAACACCCTCGAACTGCTGACCGACCCCCGTGGTTTTGCCACGCTGTGGCTCAGCCGTGAAGAAAAGAACAACGCCTTCAATGCCGAAATGATCCGCGAGCTGATCCTTGCCCTCGACAAAGTCGCGAGCGATGCCAGCCTGCGATTTCTGATCGTGCGCGGCCGTGGCAAACATTTCAGCGCCGGCGCCGACCTGGCCTGGATGCAGCAATCGGCCGAACTCGATTACGCCACCAACCTCGATGACGCCCGGGAACTGGCGGAGTTGATGTACAACCTGGCCAAGCTCAAAGTCCCGACCCTGGCCGTGGTGCAAGGCGCGGCCTTTGGCGGTGCGCTGGGCCTGATCAGTTGCTGCGACATGGCCATCGGTGCCGATGACGCGCAGTTCTGCCTGTCGGAAGTGCGCATCGGCCTGGCGCCGGCGGTGATCAGCCCGTTCGTGGTGCAAGCCATTGGCGAGCGCGCCACCCGTCGTTATGCCCTGACCGCTGAGCGCTTTGGCGGGCAGCGGGCACGGGAGCTGGGTCTGTTGTCGGAGAGTTACCCGATTGCCGAGCTGGAGCAAAAAATCGAGCAATGGATCGACAATCTGTTGCTCAACAGCCCCGCCGCCATGCGCGCCAGCAAGGACTTGCTGCGCGAAGTCGGCGATGGCTCGCTGAACCCGGCACTGCGCCGCTACACCGAAAACGCCATCGCCCGCATCCGCGTCAGCCCTGAAGGCCAGGAAGGCTTGCGTGCCTTCCTGCAAAAACGTCCAGCAAGCTGGCAAGCACAAACCACCAAGGAGCCCCGTTGATGAGCGCACCTGTCATCACCACCCTGCTGGTGGCCAACCGTGGCGAAATCGCTTGCCGGGTCATGCGTACCGCCAAGGCGCTGGGCCTGACTACCGTGGCCGTGCACAGCGCCACCGACCGTGACGCCCGGCACAGCCGTGAAGCCGACATTCGTGTTGACCTGGGCGGCAGCAAAGCCGCCGACAGCTATCTGCAGATCGACAAACTGATCGCCGCCGCCAAGGCCAGCGGTGCCCAGGCGATCCATCCAGGTTATGGCTTTCTGTCCGAGAACGCCGGGTTCGCCCGCGCCATCGAAAACGCCGGCCTGATTTTCCTCGGCCCGCCCGCCTCGGCCATCGACGCCATGGGCAGCAAGTCTGCCGCCAAGGCCTTGATGGAAACCGCCGGCGTGCCGTTGGTGCCCGGTTATCACGGCGAAGCCCAGGACCTGGAAACCTTCCGCGCCGCCTGCGAACGCATCGGCTACCCGGTGCTGCTCAAAGCCACGGCCGGTGGCGGCGGCAAAGGCATGAAAGTGGTCGAGGACGTCAGCCAACTGGCCGAAGCCCTGGCCTCGGCACAGCGCGAGGCGCAGTCGTCGTTCGGCGATTCGCGGATGCTGGTGGAGAAGTACCTGCTCAAGCCACGTCACGTGGAAATCCAGGTGTTCGCCGACCAGCACGGCAACTGCCTGTACCTCAACGAACGTGACTGCTCGATTCAGCGCCGCCACCAGAAAGTCGTCGAAGAAGCCCCGGCGCCGGGCCTGAGCCCGGAACTGCGGCGCGCCATGGGCGAAGCCGCCGTGCGCTCGGCCCAGGCCATTGGCTATGTCGGTGCCGGCACCGTGGAGTTTTTGCTGGATGCGCGCGGCGAGTTCTTCTTCATGGAGATGAACACCCGCCTGCAAGTGGAACACCCGGTCACCGAAGCCATCACCGGCCTCGACCTGGTGGCCTGGCAGATTCGCGTGGCACGCGGCGAAGCCTTGCCGATGACCCAGGATCAGGTGCCGCTGGTAGGGCATGCGATCGAAGTGCGGCTATATGCCGAAGACCCGGGCAATGATTTCCTGCCGGCGACCGGTCGTCTGGAACTGTATCGCGAATCCGCCCAGGGATCGGGGCGTCGAGTGGACAGCGGCGTTGAAGAAGGCGATGAGATTTCGCCATTCTACGACCCGATGCTCGGCAAGTTGATTGCCTGGGGCGTGGACCGTGAACAGGCGCGCTTGCGCCTGCTGAGCATGCTCGACGAATTCGCCATCGGCGGGCTGAAGACCAACATCAATTTCCTGCGGCGCATTATCGGTCATCCGGCGTTCGCCGCTGCCGAACTCGATACCGGCTTCATTCCGCGCTATCAGGAGCAGTTGCTGCCGGCGCCAGCGGAACTCAGCGATGATTTCTGGCAAGCCGCCGCCCAGGCGTTTACCCAAAGCCAGCCCCATGCAATCCGCACCGATGACCCGAGTTCGCCGTGGGCGGCACCGAACGGGCTGCGTGCAGGTTTGCCGAGAGAAATCACCCTTCACTTGAGTTGTGAAGGCCAGGACCGTGCGCTGACGCTGGGCGACATCGATGCCCACAGCGCACGGCTCAAGGGCGAGCACCTGCTGACCGAACACGACGGTGTGCGCCGTCAACACCGGGCCATACGCCGTGGCGAACATGTGTATCTGCAGTGGGATGGCGAATTGCGCCGTATCGAGTCCTACGACCCGATCAGCGCCGTCGAGGCCAGCCACAGCCATCAGGGCGGGCTCACCGCACCGATGAACGGCAGCATCGTGCGCGTCTTGGTGGAGGCCGGGCAAGCCGTCGAGGCCGGGGCGCAATTGGTGGTACTGGAAGCGATGAAGATGGAGCACAGCATTCGCGCGCCCCATGCCGGGGTGATCAAGGCGCTGTACTGCCAGGAAGGCGAGATGGTCAGCGAAGGCAGTGCGCTGGTCGAACTGGAAGAAGCGTGAAGTGAAGATCGGTCCTACGCATCGCGAGGACCGATCTGATCAGAACCTGGCTGTTGCCTGAACCACTACGCCGATGATTCGACATTCTTCGGCGTACAAGGCTTTCGGATACGTCGGATTGAGCGGGACCAGATAACGCTGCCCGCCCTCTTCGATCAACTTGCGAAAAGTCGCTTCGGCGCTGTCCGGCCACTGGGCAATGACCAGTTTGCCAGGCACCGCGTCCACCGCCGGGTCCACCAGGATCAACATGCCTTCCGGGATGCTGATGCCATTGGGTGCGGTCATCGCATCGCCCACCACCCTCAACCAGAATGCCTGGCCCCGGGCGTGGTAGTCGGACACTTCAGAGCGCTCTTTTGCGTATACCGCAACCTCGCCGTCGCGCACTTCGGCAGGTTCGCGCCAGTCACTGATCGGGTAGCGGAAGTACGGGTTGTACTTCTGTGTCAGAGAGATTTCGTCGTCCACTGATGCCTGCGGCTCGCGGATCACCAGCGCCACTTCGAGAAACTCAAGACCCAGCGCCCGCAGTACACGGTTCATGTCTTCGATGCCGGGTTCACGACGTTTGTTGAGCCAGTGGCCAATGCCGCCCTGGGACATCCCGAGGCGCTCGGCGAGTATCTCTTGAGTGATCTTGAGCTCACTCATCTTGGCCTTGACCAATTCAATCCATTTATCCATGTGCGGCACGATACGTGGGGGACTCCGGCCATCAAAACACAAATTGTAGTATTTAAATTATGGTCACAAATACAGTTCGTATTAGGATCGATTCACGGATCTGAATCTAACACGGAGCTTGCCATCGCCATGAACCCACCCGCCAATGACCTGCCGGACATGCAAGTCGATACGACCCTCACCTCCTCCCTGGACTCAGCGGCGGCACAACGCGCGCTGGACTATTACTTGAAACCTGCTGTTTCGGAGGAGTTGGCCGAGCCGCGTTTTTTTGATGTTAACCGCAATATCAGCGGCGAAGAGGCACTGGTCCATGCTTTGGACCTGTTGCGCTGTGCCGCCGCCACCGCGTACGAGTCAGCCAGTCACCTGCAAGGTGCAAACCGCGACCTGGCGTTTTCGACGGTGCACATGATCGACATGGCCAAGGCGATGGTTGATCGATCACTGGAGAAGTATGAAAACGCTTGAGAAGGTAAATCGAGAGGGAAAGAAAGAATTTTCCTATCGCGCAGGTAAAAACGTTTGACTTGCAAACGAGAATGATTATTATTGCATCAACTGGTCGCGAGATCAGTCGATGGACCAGGTGACCTTAGGTCGGTCTCCTGGACTATCTCCTCATCAGGCTAATCACGGTTTTTGACCCGGCTTTTTGCCGGGTCTTTTTTTGTCCGCCGCATTTCGCATTTGCCATAAGGCATCAATTGCACGGCGCTTTGGTGATTAGACAAGCCATCCCGATGCGTCCCCCGCAATATCTGCTGAGAGAAGACGAGCCCTGCATGCCGGGCCCGCTAGTGAGCATGGCTTAGGCAGGGAAATGCTGGTTGGCGATCGCCACCACTTCCTGCTCGGAGATTGGCGCAAGTGCCGCCACCGCCCACAGGTCATAGGCCGGATGGGCGCGCTGGATCGGCAGCACCATGTCAAAGCCGGCCGCTTGCAGGGAGCCGGTCAGGACCTTCTTGGTGAAACCGCAACGGTGCGCCATGAACACGTTGCCGTTGGCCATGGCCGGGCGATGGCCGTAGAGGATGTCGATGGGCGCGATCGGGCCGGCCGGTGAAAGGTAGGCCTCCTCGGTCAGCTTGTCTTCGGCCACCAGAGCGCACACCGATTGCAGGTCCGGGCAAGTGATGATCACGAAGCCGCCAGGCTTGAGAACTCGTTTGAACTCCGCCAGGGCTACCGGCACTTCATGGGGATAGAGATGCTCGATGTTGTGGCTGGAGAACAGCGCATCCACCGAAGCGTCCTTGACCTGGGACATATCGGTCATGGTGCCGACGATGTCCGGATTGACACTCTCATCGATATCGAAGCGCAGCTCCTGCCATTGCTCCGAGGCGAAGCCCTTGGTCGTGCTGTTCTTGCTCTTTGGACCGCAACCTACATGGAGGAAGGTTTTCACAATCAGTTACTCGATCAAGGCCCTTGCCGGATGGCAAAAGGGGAAATGGGGGCGTGTTCCGCTGGCCAATGCCTGCCAACGGACGCCCGCGCACACTAGGGGAAGTGCTGGGCAAGGGTCAAGGTCATGGCAGCACAACGGAGTGCCGTTTGGTCAGCTCGCAACGAATGGCGTGAACCCACGATAGTGGCCATATAGCATCAAATCATTACTATTCAAGCCTATAAAGCGAAGTATTTTTATAACTAAAAGTTTAAAAAAGGCAAAAAGCCACCAAAAAGATTCTTAATGTTTTCACTGAATGTGTCGCTAATGACACGAGGGCTACCAAATTTTCGCCCAAGGCTACGGCGACAACGCTGGCAGCGCCGTAAATGACCCCTAAACAGGATGCGTTCATGAGCTTTATTTCTTCGTTGACCCCAGCGCAAGTCGCTGCCCTGAGTACAACCACCATTGCTGGGCTTGCGACCCAGGATATTGCCGCCTTGAGCACCGCTCAGATCGCCCAGATGACCACTGCGCAGATCGCGGTCATCACCACACCGAACATTGTCGTGCTTTCGGCCGTGCAGGTACCGGCACTGACCACCGCGCAGGTCGTAGCTCTGACCACCGCTCAGGTCACTGCACTGAAAACCACGCAGATCGCTGCGCTGACGACTACGCAAGTCGCTGCCTTCGAAACGACGGATATCGCTGCGCTGCCCGTTGCCTCACTCGCCAGCCTGACCACCGCCCAGACCGCAGCGCTGACCACCGCACAGGTCGTGGCCCTCACCACCGCCCAGGTGGCCGCGCTGAAAACCACGCAAGTCGCAGCGCTAACCACCACGCAAGTGGCGGCCATGCAGGCCGTCGATGTCGCCGCGCTGACCACCGCCAGCGTCGTGGCCCTGACCACCGCTCAGGTCGCCGCACTGACCACTGCCCAGGTCGCCGCACTGACCCCGGCCCAGATCGGTGCTCTGGAAACCGCCGACGTGGCCGCCTTGACCACGGCTCAGGTAGTGGCCCTGACCACCGCCCAGGTCGCCGCGCTGAAAACCACCCAGCTCGCTGCCCTGACCACCACCCAGGTGGCGGCCATCGAAACCGCTGACATCGCTGCCTTGCCAGTGGCCAGCATCGCCGCGCTGACCACCGCGCAGACCGCTGCACTGACCACCGCCCAGATCGTGGCCCTCACCACCGCCCAGGTGGCCGCGCTGAAACCGGCCCAAGTGGCTGCAATGACAACCACACAAGTGGCGGCCATGCAGGCCGCCGATGTCGCCGCACTGACCAGCGCTGACGTCGTCGCCCTGACCACTGCCCAAGTCGCGGCATTGACCACGGCACAAGTGGCGGCTCTGAAGCCGACCCAGATCAGTGCCATGGAAACCGCCGACGTGGCCGCCTTGACCACGGTTCAAGTAGTGGCCCTGACCACCGCCCAGGTGGCGGCACTGACCACTGCGCAAGTGGCTGCCTTGACCACCACGCAAGTGGCGGCCATCGAAACCGCTGACATTGCTGCCTTGCCAGCGACCAGCATCGCCGCCCTGACCACCGCGCAGGCCGCTGCCCTGACCACCGCCCAGATCGTGGCCCTCACCACCGCCCAGGTGGCCGCGCTGAAACCGGCGCAAGTGGCTGCCCTGACCACCACCCAAGTGGCGGCCATGGAAACTGCCGATGTCGCCGCGCTGACCACCGCCAGCGTCGTCGCCCTGACCACCGCTCAAGTCGCGGCACTGACCACGGCACAAGTGGCGGCACTGAAACCGACCCAGATCAGTGCCATGGAAACCGCCGACGTGGCCGCCTTGACCACCGCCCAGGTGGTGGCACTGACCACCGCTCAGGTGGCCGCCCTGACCACCGCGCAAGTGGCTGCCCTGACCACCACCCAAGTGGCGGCCATGGAAACCGCTGATATCGGTGCATTGACCACCGCTGGTGTCGTCGCCCTGACCACTGCTCAGGTCGCGGCACTGACCACCGCACAAGTGGCGGCACTGAAACTGCCCCAGATCAGCGCCCTGCAGACTGTCGATGTCGCGGCGCTGACCACCGCCCAGGTCGTGGCCCTGACCACCGCCCAGGTGGCCGCTCTGACCACCGCGCAAGTGGCTGCTTTAACCACCACGCAAGTCGCGGCCATGGAAACTGCCGATGTTGGCGCGCTGACTTCCGCTCAGCTGGTAGCCTTGACCACTGCCCAGGTCGCGGCGCTGACCACGGCACAAGTGGCGGCACTGAAGCCGACCCAGATCAGCGCCCTGCAGACTGTCGACGTCGCGGCGCTGACCACCGCCCAGGTCGTGGCCCTGACCACCGCTCAGGTGGCTGCACTGACCACCGCGCAAGTGGCAGCCTTGACCACCACGCAAGTGGCGGCCATCGAAACCGCTGACATCGCCGCCTTGCCAGTGGCCAGCGTCGCCGCGCTGACCACCGCGCAAGCCGCTGCCCTGACCACCGCCCAGGTCGTGGCCCTCACCACCGCCCAGGTGGCCGCGTTGAAACCGGCCCAGGTCGCTGCACTGACCACCACGCAAGTGGCGGCCATGCAGGCCGCCGATGTCGCCGCACTGACCACCGCCAGCGTCGTGGCCCTGACCACCGCCCAGGTCGCGGCGCTCACCACCGCCCAGGTCGCGGCACTGACTCCGGTTCAAATCGCGGCTATGGAAACCGCTGACGTGGCGGCATTGACTACCGCCCAGGTGGTGGCGTTGACCACCGCTCAGGTGGCTGCCCTGACCACCGCGCAAGTGGCTGCCTTGACCACCACACAAGTGGTGGCCATCGAAACCGCAGATATCGGTGCATTGACCACCGCGGGTGTCGTCGCCTTGACCACGGCCCAAGTCGCGGCACTGACCACGGCACAAGTGGCGGCACTGAAACCGACCCAGATCAGCGCCCTGCAGACTGTCGATGTCGCGGCGCTGACCACCGCCCAAGTCGTGGCCCTGACCACCGCCCAGGTGGCCGCTCTGACCACCGCGCAAGTGGCGGCCTTGACCACCACGCAAGTGGCGGCCATCGAAACCGCTGACATCGCTGCATTGCCAGCGGCCAGCGTCGCCGCGCTGACCACCGCGCAGACCGCTGCCCTGACCACCGCCCAGGTCGTGGCCCTCTCCACCGCCCAGGTGGCAGCGCTGAAACCGGCCCAGGTGGCTGCACTGACCACCACGCAAGTGGCGGCCATGGAAACTGCCGATGTCGGCGCCCTGACTTCTGCCCAACTGGTGGCCTTGACCACTGCACAGGTCGCGGCACTGACCACGGCACAAGTGGCGGCTCTGAAACCGACCCAGATCAGCGCCCTGGAAACCGCCGACGTGGCCGCCTTGACCACGGCTCACGTGGTGGCCCTGACCACCGCCCAGGTGGCAGCACTGACTTCCGCGCAAGTCGCTGCCTTGACCACCACGCAAGTGGCGGCCATCGAAACCGCTGATATCGCTGCCTTGCCACTGGCCAGCGTCGCCGCGCTGACCACCGCGCAGACCGCTGCCCTGACCACCGCCCAGGTCGTGGCCCTCTCCACCGCCCAGGTGGCCGCGTTGAAACCGACCCAAGTGGCTGCACTGACCACCACGCAAGTGGCAGCCATGGAAACTGCCGATGTCGGCGCCCTGACTTCTGCCCAACTGGTAGCCCTGACCACTGCCCAGGTCGCGGCACTGACCACGGCACAAGTGGCGGCACTGAAACCGACCCAGATCAGCGCCTTGGAAACCGCCGACGTGGCCGCCTTGACCACCGCCCAGGTGGTAGCACTGACCACCGCCCAGGTGGCGGCACTGACCACCGCGCAAGTGGCAGCCTTGACCACCACGCAAGTGGCGGCCATCGAAACCGCTGACATCGCTGCCTTGCCAGCAGCCAGCATCGCTGCGCTGACCACCGCGCAAGCCGCTGCCCTGACCACCGCCCAGGTCGTGGCCCTCACCACCGCCCAGGTGGCCGCGCTGAAACCGGCCCAAGTGGCTGCACTGACCACCACGCAAGTGGCGGCCATGGAAACTGCCGATATCGGTGCGCTGTCCACCGCCAGCGTCGTGGCCCTGACCACCGCTCAGGTGGCGGCACTGACCACGGCACAAGTGGCGGCACTGAAACCGGCCCAGATCAGCGCCATGGAAACCGCCGACGTGGCCGCCTTGACCACGGCCCAGGTGGTGGCGTTGAGCACCGCCCAGGTGGCTGCCTTGACGACCGCGCAAGTGGCTGCCTTGACCACCACGCAAGTGGCGGCCATTGAAACCGCTGATATCGGTGCATTGACCACCGCTGGTGTCGTCGCCTTGACCACTGCCCAAGTCGCGGCACTGACCACGGCACAAGTGGCGGCACTGAAACCGACCCAGATCAGCGCCCTGCAGACTGTCGACGTCGCGGCGCTGACCACCGCCCAGGTCGTGGCACTGACCACCGCCCAGGTGGCCGCTCTGACCACCGCACAAGTGGCTGCGTTGACCACCACGCAAGTGGCGGCCATCGAAACCGCTGACATCGCAGCCTTGCCAGTGGCCAGCGTCGCCGCGCTGACCACCGCGCAGACCGCTGCCCTGACCACCGCCCAGGTCGTGGCCCTCACCACCGCCCAGGTGGCGGCGCTGAAGGTGACCCAGATCGCAGCCCTGACCACCACGCAAGTGGCAGCCATGGAAACTGCCGATGTCGGCGCCCTGACTTCTGCCCAACTGGTAGCCTTGACCACTGCCCAGGTCGCGGCACTGACCACGGCACAAGTAGCGGCTCTGAAACCGACCCAGATCGGCGCCTTGGAAACCGCCGACGTGGCCGCCTTGACCACGGCTCAGGTAGTTGCCTTGACCACCGCCCAGGTGGCTGCACTGACCACCGCGCAAGTGGCAGCCTTGACCACCACGCAAGTGGCGGCCATCGAAACCGCTGACATCGCCGCCTTGCCAGCGACCAGCATCGCTGCCCTGACCACCGCGCAAGCCGCTGCCCTGACCACCGCCCAGGTCGTGGCCCTCACCACCGCCCAGGTGGCCGCGCTGAAACCGGCCCAGGTAGCTGCACTGACCACCACGCAAGTGGCGGCCATGGAAACTGCCGATGTCGGCGCGCTGTCCACCGCCAGCGTCGTGGCCCTGACCACTGCTCAGGTCGCAGCGCTGACCACAGCACAAGTGGCGGCACTGAAACCGACCCAGATCAGTGCCATGGAAACCGCCGACGTGGCCGCCTTGACCACCGCCCAGGTGGTGGCGTTGACCACCGCCCAGGTGGCCGCTCTGACCACCGCGCAAGTCGCTGCCTTGACCACCACGCAAGTGGCGGCCCTGGAAACTGCCGATGTTGGCGCCCTGACTTCCGCTCAACTGGTGGCCTTGACCACCGCCCAGGTCGCGGCACTGACCACGGCACAAGTGGCCGCATTGAAACCGGCCCAGATCAGCGCCATGGAAACCGCCGATGTAGCGGCGCTGACTACCGCCCACATCGTGGCCCTGACCACCGCTCAGGTGGCGGCCTTGACCACCGCCCAAACGGCGGCATTGACCACCACGCAAGTGGCGGCCTTTGAAACCGCGGACATCGCCGCGCTGACAGTGGCCGACACTGCCAGCCTGACCACCGCGCAGACTGCGGCCCTGACCACCGCCCAGGTAGTTGCCCTGACCACCGCCCAAGTGGCGGCGCTGAAGGTGACCCAGATTGCAGCCCTGACCACCACGCAAGTGGCGGCCATGGAAACCGCCGATATCGGCGCGCTGACGTCTGCCCAGCTGGTAGCGTTGACCACTGCCCAGGCCGCGGCACTGACCACGGCGCAGATCGCGGCCTTCAAGCCGACCCAGATCAGCGCCTTGGAAACCGCCGATGTGGCGGCCCTGACCACCGCGCAGATCGTGGCGATCGAAACCACCGACATGGCGGCATTGACCACGGCGCAAGTCGCGGCACTGACCACGGCGCAAGCCGCAGTCCTGACCACGGCGCAACTGTCGCACCTGTCGATGACCCAGGTTGATTCGTTCACCACCGCGCAACTGCAGGCGATGACCGCCACCCAGATCGACGCGCTGGCCCTGTCCACGCCGCTGGTCCTGGACCTCAACGGCGATGGCGTGCAGACCACCCACCTGAGCAACGGCGTCAAGTTCGACCTCAATGCCGACGGCCACAAGGAAGCCACTGGCTGGACCGCTGGCGGTGACGGCCTGCTGGCACTCGACCTCAATGGCGATGGCCAGGTCAACGATGGCTCCGAGCTGTTCGGTTCCTCGTTCCGTCTGCCGGACGGTTCGTTGGCCAAGGACGGCTTCGAAGCACTCGTCAGCCTCGACAGCAACCATGACGGCGCGCTCAACTCGGCTGACCAGTTGTTCTCGGCGCTGCAAGTCTGGGTCGATGCCAACAACGATGGCGTCAGTGAAAAGGGCGAGATGCACACCCTCAAGGAGCTGGGCATCACCCAGTTCAATCTGGATGTGGCCAAGACCGCTGAGCTCAACCATGGCAACCTGATCGGTCTGGACAGCAGCTACCAAACCAGCGATGGCCAGAGCCATACGATCGCCGACGTCTGGTTCCGCACCGACGCCAATGGCAATCAGTCCCTGGACCTGACCAAGCTGGATTCGTCGAAAGTCGATGCCCACTCCCTGGGTGCCATCGATCTGTCGACCGATGGCGGCAAGGCCAGCGTACTGACCGTCAATGCAGAGACAGTCGCCAAGCTCGGCCAGGCTGGCCAGGTGGATGTGGCCAGCGGTGCCGCGGCACCGGTGCAGATGATCATCGACGGTGACCATAACGACACGGTCAACATCACTGGCGACAGTGGCCACTGGCAGGCGGCCGGAACCACCACGGTCGATGGCGCCAGCTACAACGTGTTCAACGACGGCGACGTCCAGTTGTTGGTCGCAACCGACGTGCAGACTTGGATTCACTGAGTTTCAGTGGTAAACCTTGACTGATCCGATACCGGGCTCGAAAGAGCTCGGTATTTTTTTATTGGAAGAGATCGTCGCGCAAATGCCTAGACAGAATCTTGAGAGCCCGAACCTCGATATCGTGCTGGCCGCAGCCCTGCAGCTGGCCGAGGGCGTCGCTCTGGAACCGATGAAGTTGCTCGAAACCGCAGACCGGCTCAATGGCGCGCAGCGCATCACCGATGTCGCTGCGCTCTACCAGCGCTGGCTGCAGCACTGCCATTCGTCGGTCAATTACATTATCCAGTTCAACCTGGGAACCACGCTGTCGCAACTGGGGCAGATCGAGGCCGCAGAGGCAGCCTATCGCGCCGCCATTGCCCAGAACCCGGAATTCGCCCAGGCGTGGTTCAACTTGGGGACGCTTCTGGAGCGTCAAAACAAACCGCAGGAGGCCCTGGCCATCTGGCAGTCGTTGCTCGATGACCGGCTGGTCGACGCCACGCAAAGCCGCGAGCTGTACCTGATGACCTGCAACAACCTGGGCCGCCTGTTCGAGGAAACCCGGCAGTTGCAGAAATCCGAAGCCATCCTGCGCACCAGTCTGGAAGTCGACCCGCATCAACCCAAGGTGATTCAGCACTGGGTGCACTTGCGCCAGAAACAATGCGTCTGGCCGGTCTATGAGCCACCGGCGGGCTTGACCCGTGGCGACTTGTTCAAGGCGTCCTCGCCCTTGGCACTGCTCGCTGGCAGCGATGACCCTGGCCTGCAACTGGCCGCCGCGGTGCACTTCGTCAAGGAACGGGTCAATGTACGGGTACCCGCCCTGGCTCCGGCCCAGGGCTATGGCCACCAGAAGCTGCGCATCGGCTTCCTGTCCTCGGACTTCTGCCTGCATGCGGTGTCGTTGCTGACGGTGGAGCTGTTCGAACTGATCGATCGGCAGCGCTTCGAGGTGTACGGTTTTTGCTGGACCCGCGAAGACGGCTCGCCCCTGCGCGAACGGGTCAGGCAGGCAATGGATCACTTCGTGCGCATCGACGCTATGGATGATGCCGCTGCCGCGCAATGCATCCGCGACCATGAGATCGACATCCTCATCGACCTGCATGGGCTGACGTCCGGGGCCCGTCCGGACATTCCGGCCTTCCGCCCGGCTGCGGTGCAGATGACCTACCTGGGCTTTCCCGGGTCGACCGGGCTGCCAGGCATCGATTATGTAATCGCCGATCGCTACCTGATCCCCGACAGCGAGAAGGCGTACTACAGCGAAACACCGCTGTACCTGGCGCAGATCTACCAGTGCAGCGATCGCCAACGACCTGTTGCGGCGCTGCCGACCCGCGCCGAGTGCGGATTGCCGCAAGACCGTTTCGTGTTTTGCTCGTTCAACAACAACTACAAGTTCAACGAAGAAGTATTCGACTGCTGGATGCGCATCCTGCACCGCGCGCCCGACAGTGTGTTGTGGCTGCTGGCCGACAACCCCTGGGCCCAGGAAAACCTCTGCGCCAGGGCCGAGGCACATGGCGTGAACCCGGCTCGCCTGCTGTTCGCCCCGCGGGTCGCACCAGCGCAATACCTGGCCCGCTACAGTGCCGCGGATCTGTTCCTCGATGCGTACCCGTTCAACGCCGGGACCACGGCCAACGATGCCCTGTGGATGGGCCTGCCGGTGCTGACCCGCTCGGGACGCACGTTTGCCTCACGCATGGCTGGCAGCCTGCTGACTGCGCTGGACCTGCCGGAGCTGATCACCACCACGCTGGCCGAGTACGAAGAGCGTGCCGTCGAACTGGGGACCCAGGCGGATCTGTTGCCCGGCTTGCGTGAGCGTCTGCACCAGGGCCGCGAGCACTCGGCGCTGTTCGACACCCCACGCTTCGTCAGGGATTTCGAGGACGCGATCAGCAGTGTCGCGCCTGGCCGGGTGTAGGAGCGAGCTTGCTCGCGATGGACTTGAGAGCGCCACGTTTAGTCAGTAAACACGCGTTATCGTTAACGACCATCGCGAGCAAGCTCGCTCCTACAGTTGATCAGTTGGTCAGAACAACCCCTGGACCTTTTCCAGCTCGTTGCGGGTCATCAGGCCGGTGTGGGTGTGCAGGTTGACATAGCTTTGCAGCATCGCCAGCTTGGTATCGAGCAGGTCACGCTTTGAAGAGAACAGGCGCTGTTGGGCGTCGAGGATGTCGACCGTCGAGCGCACGCCAGCCTCATAGCCTTTTTCCGCGGATTTCAGGGCGGTCTGGCTGGATCGCACGGCGGTCACCAGCGCCTTGATTTTCTCGAAGCCCGCCACCACCCCCAGGTAGTTGAGTTCGAGGTCCTCGTTCATTTGCTGGAGCTGGACCTCATAGCCGGACCGGGCACTCTCCAGGGCAGCACGGGCCTTTTCGGTAGAAGCGCTGACCCCGCCGCCCTGGTATATAGGGATATCGATGACGACGCCCACGTAGTAGGTCGACTGGCGCTGGGTCGTTTCGTTCAGGTCGCTCTGGCCGACCCGTGCGAGCCGGCCGCTCAGTGCTACGGTCGGGTAGTGCCCGGCCTTCTGTTGCTTGAGGTTGGCTTCGGCCACTTTGATCGAAGCACGGCTGATGCCCAGTGCAGACGCGGTCTGGTCGGCCTTGATCAGCCAATAGTCGAGGTCCTGCTCGGGTGCAAGCAAGGCGGCGGCCGGTGCCTGCTCTTGCATCTGCGGGATCTCGCTGACGGTAATCCCGGCGCGGCCCGCCAGCTTGCGCAGGGCCGCGCGATGCTGGGCCTGCAACTGAATTTCCAGGGCGCGGATCGAATCGAGCCGGGCTTGAGCCTCTTCAAGGTCTGTGATGCTGCCTTCACCGGCTTCGAACAAGCGTCGGGATTGCTTGGCCAATTCTTCGACCGAGGCTTTCTGCTGGGTCGTCAGCTTGAGTTCGTTTTCCACCTGGGCGAGATCGAAATAGGCCTGCACCACTCGATCGAACAACTCCTGGTCGGCACCTTCGTGCTGGACTCCGCCCAGTTGCCCACGCGCCTTGGCCTGTTCGTAGGAGGCCCAGCGGCCTTTGTCGAACAGCGGTTGGATAACCGACAGGGCAATGCTGTCGGAAGCGTACTGATCGTCCTGGCTATTGGTCGATGACTGGTGTTCAAACAGGCCACCCTGACCGTAGCGTGAGTTGATGGCGACCTGAGGCAGCAAGCCGCTGCGGCCGATAGCCTCTTCCTGGCGCGATGCCTCGTAGTCATGGTTGGCAACCTGGTAGGTCGCATCGTTGAGCCGCGAGGCGTCGTAGAGGGCGACCAGTGACAACGGCGCTTCAGCCGCCAGCAGCCGGCACGAGCAGAACACGGAGAGTAGCAAGGCGATACGTACGGACACGGTCATTCTTCCTTGAAAGCGCCAGCCATACGTTCGGTCACCGGCTGCATCAAGTAGTTGGCAAGGGTGCGTTCGCCGGTCTTGACCAGGACTTCAGCCTGCATGCCTGGCTTGACGTCCAGGCCCAACTCGCGCAGATGGATGATCGCCTCGGGACTGACCGAGACCTCCACCGAGAAGTAGGGCGAACCGCTGTGTTCGTCGATCAACTGGTCGGCCGACACCGTGAGCACCTTGCCGACGATCACCGGGGTGTGGATCCGTTGCAACGAACCGAAACGCAGATCGACCGGCAGCTCCGGCTTGAGCCGGTCGGCCATCATCGGCGGGAATTGCGCCTTGACCACCCAGCTGGAGCCTTGCGGGACAATGTCCATCAGGCGCTGGCCCGCGGGTGCGACGCCGCCGACGGTGTGCACGGTCATGCCCATCACCTGGCCGGCGACGGGCGCGACGATTGCGGCGCTGTTGACTTCGAATTCCAATGACTTGATCTGGTCGATCAGGCTCGATGTCTGCGCCACGACCTGAGTCAATTGCGACTCGGCGTCACTGCGAAAGACCTGTCCCTGTTGCAGCGCCTTGAGCTCGCTTTCATTGATCGCCTGGCGCGTGCGGCCGATATCGGAAACGCTCGAAGCCAATTGGGCGCCTAACTGCGCCGCACTGCTTTCGGCTTCGAACAGCCGGTTGCGTGGCAGATAACCTTCACGGGCCAGTTCCCGCAGCCCCGTGAGCGCCTGCTGCTGGAATTGCAGTTGTACGGCGTGGTTGCGCTTGATCTCTTCGAAGCCCTGGAGCTGTTCTTTGAGCGAGGCTATTTCGTGCTGGCTGATTTGCATGCGGCTGGCCAGTTCGGCACGGCGGGTGGCGAACAGATAGCCTTGCAGCTCCATCGCCGCGACGGCACGCGGGTCGCTGGCGCGGGCCAGCAATGCTGCGGACCACTGCACAGTGTCGCGGTTCAGGCGTTCGGCCATCAGCCGATCCTCGACGGCGCGAGCGCCGAGCCACTGGCCCAGGGCGACATCCAGTTGCGACTTGGCCTGGACAGTGTTGAGCTGCATCACTATCTGCCCCTGCTGTACCTGGTCGCCCTCACGTACCAGGATGTTGTCGATGGTGCCGCCGGTGCGCGACTGCACGGTCTTGCGTTCGCCGGAAACCACCACCGTGCCGCTACCGACCACACCGCGGTCAAGTGGCGCCAGGCAGGCCCAGAGCAGGAACCCGCCGAGGCCCAGGAGCAAAAACCACACACCGATCCTGGCAATGCCCGCGGCATCCGCATTGGGCTTGTTCTCGGGGGTCGAAATGTCGGTCGAACTGGCTTGCATTGACGCCTCAGGCTTCTTGATTACGGAGTTCGACGGCTTTTGCCGGCGTCGCTGGCACCAGGGTCTTGAGCACCTGGTCACGCGGGCCGAACAGGGTTTGTACGCCGTCCTTGAGGAACAACAGCTTGTCGACCGCGCCGAGAATGCTCGGCCTGTGGGTGACCAGCACCACGGTGCTGCCTTCGGCCTTGAGCTTGCGCACGGCCTGCACCAGCGCCGCTTCACCGGCATCGTCGAGGTTGGAGTTGGGCTCGTCGAGCACCACCAGAGCCGGCTGGCCATACAACGCGCGGGCCAGGCCGATGCGCTGCTTCTGGCCGCCGGACAACCCCAGCCCGCCAGTCCCGAGCAAGGTGTCATAGCCTTTGGGGAAGTGCAGGATCATCTCGTTGATACCAGCCAGTTGCGCCGCTGCGATGACCTTGCCTGCGTCCACCTCGCCGAAACGCGCGATGTTTTCGGCGATGCTGCCATCGAACAGCTCGATGTCCTGCGGCAGGTACCCCAGGTGCGGGCCGAGCGCTGCGCGCGACCACTGGCCGACCTCGGCGCTGTCCAGACGTACCGAGCCCTGCTTGGCAGTCCAGATGCCGACCATCGCGCGCGCCAGGGAAGACTTGCCCGACGCGCTCGGACCGATGATCGCCAGTACTTCGCCCTTGGCCAGGCTGATAGTCACGCCATTGACCGCAGGCTTGTGCATGCCCGGCGGGATGATCACCAGGCGGTCGATGCTAAGGGCCCCGGTCGGCGCTGGCAGGGGCATGCCTGGTGCGGTTTTGGGAAATTCGCCGAGCAGGCGGTTCAAGCGTTCGTAGCTGCTTTTGGCGTTACCCATCTGCTTCCACGAACCGATCAGCGCTTCGGCCGGCGCCATGGCCCGTCCCAGCAATACCGACACGGCGATCATCACCCCGGCGGAAATCTGGTTCTCGATCACCAGGATGGCGCCCAGGCCAAGGGCCAGCGATTGCCAGGTCATGCGCACAAAGCGTGTCAGCGCAGCGATCCGCGAACTGCGGTCACTGGCCTCACCCTGCTCGGTAATGACCCGCTGCTGCACGTTGAACCAGCGCTGGCGCAAGGGCGCGAGCATGCCCATCGCCTGAATCACTTCGGCGTTCTGCAAGGTACTGTTCACGTAGCTGGAAGACGCCACGGACAAACGGTTGGCCTCGCTCATGCTTTTGCGGGTGGTCATCTCGTTCCAGACGCCCAGCCCGGCAAGAATTAGCGAGCCGATGACAGTGAAACTCCCAAGCCAGGGATGGAACAGGAACGTCGCGATGACATAGATCGGCAGCCACGGCGCATCGAAGATGGCAATCAGTGCCGGACCTGTGACGAACTGCCGGATGCTGTTCAAATCGCTCAGAACCTGCGCCGGGTTGGAGCTGTGCTCCTTCAGGCTACGCTCGAACGCCGCATCGAATACCCGCTCGCCCAACTGAGTGTCCAGGCCGGCGCTCATCTTGATCATCACCTGGCCGCGCACCCACTCCAGCACACAGCCAAGGGCAAAGAACCCGAGCAAGATAAGGCTCAGCATCAACAGCGTGGTTTCATTGCGACTGGTCAGGACGCGGTCGAAAACCTGCATCATATAGATGGACGGGACCAGCATCAGCAGGTTGATCACCCCGCTGAACAGTGCCAACACGCCGAACAGCCGGCGATAACGTAGCAACGCTGCATCGATATCTCGCTGGGGATCTAGGAAAAATCGCATAAAGTCCGAAAGATGAAAAAAGCGTTGGGAAAGACGACGGTTATGTTGATGCCCGGGGGGGGATTGCGCGGCGGCGATGCTAGCACTTTGCCCCTTGTTAATGAACTGCTTGAGTCCAGTTGGCACCTTTACTCCATCGGCTTGAAGGAGGCGATCTTGAGTGGGTTTTCGATGGGCCGACGAGCAGTCGTCCGGGCCGGGTCGACACAGGCATGGGCAGGCATACGTCGTACTCTGAGGAAGTCGTCTTTGGAGCGTTCTCTGCGGTCATGTCCGCGAAGCGTGCGGGTCAAATCTGATGCAAATGACGGCTCAGATCGACTGCGTTTTTTAGATGAGGGGATGGGGGAATAGAAAGGCTTTAAGAAATAAAAAACCCGGCTTTGGGCCGGGTCTTTTATTTGCCAGTTTTTCTGGCTTGTATCTTCAGGCTAATGAAGTCTTTGGGTGCTGCAAATTCGATGGCGCGGATAATATCAAAATAATGCCGATTGGCAAGAGAAGCCCGGCATCATGGGTTCAAATCAGCGACAGATAGCACTTGAGAATCAATCGCATAATCTCTAAGCTGCGACGGCGTCAAGGAGGACGCCCCCCACCCTCGCACCCCGCAATTCCCCTCGGTTTCATCCCACTCTTGCGTGTAAAGTAGCCACCATAAAAATCATATTCAGGACCCGATTATGGCCGTGGCTAAATCTTCTTTCGATATCAGTGCCAATTTCGACAGCGGCAACATCCAGGTGATCGACCTCAGCGACCCGCTCAAGCCCCTGCTGGCGATCCGCCCGGACACCAAAAGCAACCATTTCCAGTGGTTCCACTTCAAGGCCAGCGGCCTGCATGTCGGCCAGGAACACTGGTTTCGCCTGAACAATGCCAGCCAATCCTCTTATAACAAGGCCTGGACCGGTTACCAGGCAGTGGCGTCCTACGATCACGTCAACTGGTTCCGCGTACCGACCATCTTCGAAGGTGACTGCCTGCGCTTCAGCCTCGAGGCCGAGCAGACCCACGCCTGGTTCGCCTACTTCGAACCCTACAGCCGCGGCCGCCACGACTGGCTGATCGAGCAGGCGCTGAGCAAGGCCGGTACCGAACTGCTGGCCACCGGCAAGAGCGTCGAAGGCCGCGACATCCAGTTGCTGCGTAAAGGCACTGGTGCTGAAGGACGAAAAAAAGTGTGGATGATTGCCCAGCAACATCCAGGCGAGCACATGGCCGAGTGGTTCATGGAAGGCGTGATCGAGCGCCTGGAAAAACACGACGACCCAGTGCTGAACAAACTGCTGGCCAGCGCCGATCTGTACCTGGTGCCGAACATGAATCCGGACGGTGCCTTCCACGGCCACCTGCGCACCAACGCCATGGGCCAGGACCTCAATCGCGCCTGGCAGAGCGCCAGCCAGGAAATCAGCCCGGAAGTCCTGTTCGTTCAGCAGCAGATGGAAAAGTACGGCGTCGATATGTTCCTCGACGCCCATGGTGACGAGGAAATCCCTCACGTGTTCACCGCCGGTTGCGAGGGCAACCCCGGTTACACGCCGCGGATCGAAAAGCTCGAGGAGCACTTCCGCAGCCACCTGAAGCACACCACCAAAGACTTCCAGACCAAGTACGGCTACACCCGCGACGAACCGGGACAGGCCAACATGACGCTGGCCTGCAACAGTGTGGGCCAGAAGTACGACTGCCTGTCGCTGACCCTGGAAATGCCGTTCAAGGATCACGACGACCACCCGAACGCGGAAACCGGCTGGTCGGGAAAGCGCTCGAAGCAACTGGGCAAGGATGTGTTGACCACGCTTGCCGATATGGTCGATACCTTGCGCTGATTCGACTACAACGACAGAGTGACGTGGCCTGACAGCAGGCCACGTCACTCACTTGAGCATTTATGGTGTTGCAACAACGGAATTGCTCGACGGTGAAACCAGGCCAATAAAACTAACGGCCTTAACCAAGTACAGCGCCTCCCCGAAGATATTGGTTGTGGTAAAAGTTAACGCCGTAGTGTCTCCAATTTTTGTTGGCATAGGGCCCCCAGTAGAAAAATCCACGCTGTATATTTCATATCGAACAGCTTTAGGTGATGCGTTCCAGCTAAAAGTAATCGTCCTGGCGGTTGACCCCACTTTGGCAAAGTTTTCTGGGGCGGTTGGCGGGGTCTGGGGTGGAGCGTAAGAGGATAACCGCATAGCATTTTCGCGCCAGACACGCGCTGTATCGGCGGTGACAGCGTTGCCTAACGGCAAACCGTACTGATCGATGACGGCCGGTGTCGAATAGTAAATTGAGTTTGGGCCGTGACATAAGATACTTCGCGATTTCCCATTAAAATATCCAAAACGATAATTGTTCACGCCATTAACATTGCAGTGATTACTGCCTGCATTGTGACCAATTTCGTGAGCGAATATATAAGCGCCATTCGATACACCGATAGCAGAACCACCAGGCGTCCACCCCACCCCCAGTGGCCCCCCTGGTACAACATAAGCAAAATTTCCGTACGTAACGTCTGGCTCAAACTTGGCCATACCCTCGGCAAAAATTGTACGTAATTTCCCGAGGGTTGCAGTTGCAATGGGATAATCATCTTCAACTATCTGAATACCAACCAGTCTCAATGAAATGTTGTCCACCAAGGAATTGCGCAACATCATATTGACCAACTCTATCTTGGCCAACGCATCGGCATGCGCATCGCCGCCTGCTCTAATAACTCCTGCCTTGGAATACCCCATCAGTACATCTACAACAAAATGCTCTGACTTAGTTGAATTCACAGATGCAGTAGCGACCTGTTCATTCGGATTGGGAACAGCGTCTTCAATATCGGTTTTAGCCTCAGGCTCCGGAATAAAATGACTTACCCCCTTACTATCGACATGTAAGGAGCCGAATTGTCCCGGCTTATTGATCAATGCTGTCAAGCTTCCGTCAGCCGATCGAACAGTGACCAAAGAACCCTCGAATTTGTCCGGCAACCGTAGCTTGCCACTCTCAACGGTATACCCATCAATGACCTTTGAACTCGAACGTTCGAAAACCGCTGGCGCAATCAAATCCGCATACAACTCCGCTGTCGATTTACTCGCAACATTCTCGACAACCCGTTTTTTCGGTTCCGCGGAATCAGTCGTCGGCGGATGTGCACAGGCTCCGAGTATCAAAGCCAAACACACTAACGACAGCCCGGAAAAAGCGCGTCGCATGGAACCCACACCTGCTGTCTTGGACATGGCCCGTCTCCCGGAATGGCACGATCAGTGCTCTTCGACTGACCCCGTTCGGGATCACTGCAGCCTTAGAGCATTGAACGTGCTTTTTCAGATCAGCGAAACTGTCAAAGTTGACAGGTGAGCGCCCTCCCTTCTTAAAACTGTCTTTTAGCGTAATGAGTTCAACCGCGACCCTTACCCCGCAACATACTGTCCAGCACCTCATCGCGGCGCACCCAGCCGTGAAACAACGCTGCCGCCAAATGCAGCAACACGGTCAGAAACAACAGATACGCCAGATACCCGTGGGCTTTGCGCAAAAACGCAAACACCTGCGCGTTCGCCGGCACAATCGACGGCAACTGCAGCGAATTGCTGAGCATCACCGGTTCGCCCGATGCCGAAATCATCGCCCAGCCCAAAAGCGGCAAGACCAGCATCAATGCATACAACAAGACATGCGAAGCCTTGGCCGCGAGTACTTGCACAGCCAGCAAGTCCGCCGGCAGCGGTGGCTGCGTGGTGGAAAAGCGCACCACCAGACGCACGATCACTAACAACAAAATCGCGACGCCCAAGGGTTTGTGCAGATGAATCAGCCATTCATGACGCTCGGACACCGAGGCAACCATGCCAGCGCCGATAAACAGCATGGCGATGATCATCAGCGCCATCAGCCAGTGCAGCAGCCGCGCCAGCGGCGCGAAGTGGTTCGGTTGGGTGTTCATTGCTGTGCCTCCTGTTTGGCGGCGGGCAACTGGCTGACTTCGCTGGTGCGACGCAGGTAGGAATTGGCGTAACCGGCTGAACGAGCGGCGAGCAGCGGGTCGTCGGAACTTTCGATCCCGGCAGGCAGCACCAGCGGGTCGTAGTTGATGTCACGGCATTCGCCGTTGAGTTGCGGCTGAGTCTTTTCAAGCACCAGCGTGCCAGCGTTCAACACCTTGCGCCCTTCGGGCCAGGCCTTGCTGGCGTCGTTGACCGGATCACCGGGGTTGGCCAGGGTGATGTTCAACTGCCAGCGCAACGGGCCGGCGGCGATTCGCTGAACCAGGTCTTTTTCCAGGAAATCACTGCCCTGCGGTGCCGTGGCCCCCGGCGCGTCCTGGGCCACTGGTTTCATGCTCCAGCGTACCGCTTGCTTTTGACCGGCGGCGTTAACCAGGTAAAACGCATTGACGCTGTTGTAGGTTTCGGTGACGTAGCTGGCCGACGGCTTGGCCGTCTTGACCCAGGCCAGGAAAGGCGCGGATTCGGGATGCGAACCGAAAAACGCCGGCACGGCCTTGGGATCGGGTTTGCCGGTGGCCGGGTCTGGCGACTGGGCTTGTTGAAACTGGTAGAACGCCTCGGGCGTGCCCACCGGGAACACCGGCATGCTGTTCATCCCGGTGCGCCACTGCTGGCCGTTGGCCTGAGTGAAGCGCAAGGCCATGCTACGGATCGGCACAGCATTGTCCGGTGCGTATGGATTACCGGCGGGCAGAGCAAAACGTCCGACCACCGGCGTCCGCGCGTCGTTGAACACCTGAGCGGTGGAATAGCTGCGTGCCTCACCGCTGCTCTCGAAATACCCGATCACGCACACACCTTTGGAGTGATTGCGACGGAACCCCGGATGCACGCCATTGTTGGTTTCCAGCACGTTGATTAGTTTCTTCGGGGTCAGGCGCTGTGGGTCGAGAGTGCCGTTGACGTAGGCAAACGCCCCAGCCACTGCGGCAACGACTACGGCAATGCCAGCCAGACGCAACATCAGGCTGGCGGCGCTCAGGGGCGGCCGGATTGGCGGTGATGATCGATCTACCATGAAAGACTCCAGGGCCATCGGCCACAAGTGAGAAGAATCAAGCAGACGAACCGCACGCAGGTTTATTCCCACACGCGGTTTTTATTTTTTCTGACGTGGAATAACCTCGAGTACCGGGCGTCTTCCTAGTCCAAAGCGTAGTGACTAGTCAGAGTTTGATGAACGATATCGACGAACAACTCAGAGAAATCATTCCCCGATTGCGGCGCTTCGCCGTGTCGTTGACGCGCAACACCAGCAGCGCTGACGACCTGGTGCAAGCCTGCCTGGAGCGCGCGCTGTCGAGTTGGGGTAGCAAACGCGCCGAGGGCGACTTGCGCGCCTGGCTGTTCTCGATTCTCTATCGACAGTTTCTCGATGCGCACCGCCGCTCCCGGCGCTATGCGCGCATGCTCGACTTTTTCACCGGCCGTGACGATGCCCAGCCCTCGGTGGAGCGCACAGTCATAGCCCAATCGACCCTCAACGCCTTCGACCGACTGCCCACCGAACAACGCGCGCTGCTGCTCTGGGTGTCCGTGGAAGGCTTGAGCTACAAAGAGGTCGCCGAGATTCTCGACGTACCCACCGGCACCGTGATGTCCCGCCTGTCCCGGGCTCGCCAGGCCCTGCGCCAACTCAGCGATGGCGAAATCAACCGCCCATCCCTGCGGAGACTCAAATGATCAGCATGCCCCCCAGCGAGCGTGACCTGCACGCCTACGTCGACCACCAACTGAGCGACGCCGACCGACGCCTGGTCGAGACTTTTCTGGCCAGCAATCCCGAAATCTCCGCACAAGTGCACGCTTGGCAACTGGACGCCCAGCAACTGCGCGCCGCCCTTGGTGGCGCCTTGCAGCAGCCAACCAACCCGGACCTCGATCCGGCAGTGATACGCCAGCGCCTCAAACGCCAGGCCCGTCGGCACCTGGCCAGTGCCGCGGTGTTGTTGATCGCGGTCGGCATCGGCGGCGTTAGCGGTTGGCAAGCACGGCAAATGACCCTGCTCAGCGCATCGGCACCGATGGCCGACGCACTGCAAGCCTATCGCCTGATTGCCCAGCAAGGCCTCCTGCCGGCCGATTACAAAGTCGGCGAGGACGGTGATATGCAGGGTTGGCTCGACCGTTATTTCACACAGGCCAATCGCCTGCCCGACCTTTCGGATGCCGGATTCAAGCCGGTTAGCGGGCGCCTGCTGAGCACCGAGCAAGGACCGGCGGCGATGGTGGTCTACGAGAACCAGGGCGGGCAGAAGATCAGTTTCTATGTGCGACCGCCCGGACCGAAAAACTTTCTCCTGCCCAGGGGCAGCCGCAGTGATGGCGGGTTGCAGGCCGAGTACTGGTCGGGAAGCGGCTACAACTATGCGATGGTCAGCCCGACGGACACCCCGGCGGCGCGGATGCTCAGCAAAACAGTACAGTTTTGATGGCGACCCCAATCAAATATGGGAGCGGCGGTGCGGCGATCCGACTTGCTCGCGAAGGCGGTGTGTCAAACAACATCAATGTTGACTGATGCGCCCCCTTCGCGAGCAAGCCCGCTCCCACAGGGTTTGCAGTGCGACTCCGCTGGAAGCCAATTCACTGCTCTGGTTACACTTTGCCGCCGCAGCACGAAGAGCCTGCCCGCACTCCAGAGGTGATATCCCAGTGGCCGTTCGACCGCCCAACCGTTCGCGAACTCAATCGCGCTGGCAAGCGTTGCGTCGTCTGCTCGGCAGGGCACCGGCTGCGGGCAGCTACGCGACACGCCAAGTCATCCACGATTACTTTCGCCACCAGGCCCACTCTCGGGGTTATACCCTGAGTCACAGCCAACAGCGCGTGATCGACTGCATGGCCCTGCATGCCTCGATACTGATGGGTGAATCGTCGAAAACCCTTCCCGGCCTTTACCTGCATGGTGCCGTGGGGCGCGGCAAAAGCTGGTTGCTCGACGGGTTTTTCCGGGCCATTCCCCTCGCGGAAAAACAACGCCTGCACTTCCATGAGTTTTTCGCCCAACTGCATCTGGGCATGTTCAAGCACCGCGAACAGGCCGACGCCCTGGCGATCACCCTCGATGAACTGCTCAGCGATTGCCGGGTGCTGTGTTTCGATGAGTTCCATGTGCACGACATCGGCGATGCGATGCTCATCACCCGGCTGTTCAAGGCGCTGTTCCAGCGCGGCATCCTGGTGCTGCTGACCTCCAATTACCCGCCCGAAGGCCTGCTGCCCAATCCGCTGTACCACGCCCGCTTCAAACCGGTGATCGACTTGATCAATACGCGCATGCAGGTGATGGAAGTCGGCGGGCCGCACGACTATCGAAGCCAGATCCGCAGCCACGCGCAACAGGTGTTCACCCAGGGCCATTACGTGTGGCCGGCCAGTGTGGCGCAGCGTCAGGCTTTGCACCTGCCGGATCGCGACGCCCCGGCCGTGTCGTTGCCCGTCGGCACCCGGCATTTCCAGGCGCGCTTGTGCGAGGAGCGGCGCATTGGTTTTACCTTCGCCGACCTGTGCGAGCAACCCACGGCCGTGATGGACTATCTGGAACTGTGCCGCCGCTTCGACCGCTGGATCATCGATGACCTGCCGCGGCTTGGCGAGTGCTCGATTGCCGCCCAACAGCGCTTCATCAACCTCATCGACGTGCTGTACGACCAGGACAAACACCTGACGCTGCTTGGGCAGCACTCATTGCGCGAAAGCCTGGGTGGTGATGCCATTGATCTGGCGCGCACCCGCAGTCGATTGGGGCAATTGGTCGAAGTCAGCGAACTGGCATGAGCGGTTTTTTTTGTTGTATTGAAGGGCCTCTTCGCGAGCAAGCCCGCTCCCACATTGATTACCGATCCTTTGTGGGAGCGGGCTTGCTCGCGAAGGCGGCCTGACAGTCGCCACATCTTTCCCGCTATCATGTCGCGCATTTGCGGGGCCTCGCGCCTACTCCTTGATCAATAGCGAATCTGTTCATGCATACCCTTGCTCAATTGCGTGCCGGCGAGTTGTCGGGCATCACACGGCTGGATCTGGTCGATGGCCTCACCGAATTCCCTCGGGAAATTTTCGATCTGGCGGACTCGCTGGAAGTGCTCAACCTCACTGGCAATGCCTTGAGCGCCCTGCCCGAGGACTTGCATCGCCTGACGCGTTTGCGCGTGCTGTTCTGTTCCGATAACCGCTTCACCGAGTTGCCGGCCTGCCTGGGCCAATGCGCCGCACTGACGATGATCGGCTTCAAGGCCAACCGTATCGTTCACGTGCCCGCAGCGGCCCTCCCGCCTCTTTTGCGCTGGCTGATCCTGACCGACAACAGCATCGAGACCTTGCCGGAGGAACTGGGAGAGCGCCCGTTCCTGCAAAAGCTCATGCTCGCCGGCAACCGTCTGCACGCGCTGCCGGAGTCGTTGCGTCAGTGCCATCGACTGGAGCTGATCCGCATTGCCGCCAACCAGTTGACCGAGTTGCCACAATGGCTGCTGGAACTGCCGAGCCTGACCTGGCTGGCGTACGCCGGTAACCCACTGGAAACCGAAGCCGATGCCGCGGCCCTCGACGCCACACCGCGCATTGACTGGTCGGCATTACGCCTGGAGAAAAAACTCGGCGAAGGGGCCTCCGGAGTGATTCATCAAGCCCGCTGGCAACCGGTTGATCAGCCACCCATGGCTGTTGCGGTGAAGCTCTACAAGGGCGAAATGACCAGCGACGGTTCGCCATTGCACGAGATGAACGCCTGCATCACAGCCGGGCTGCACCCGAACCTGATTCGCGTCGAAGGGCGGATTGTCGATCACCCGCAGCAAACCGCCGGACTGGTGATGCAACTGATCGCACCGAGCTACCGCAACCTTGCCGCGCTGCCCAGCCTGGCGTCGTGCAGCCGCGACATTTACCCCGACGACTTGCGCTTCAATGCAGCGGTGGCGCTACGCATTGCCGCGGGCATCGCCTCGGTGGCCGAGCACCTGCACGGCCATGGCATCACCCACGGCGACCTCTATGGACACAATATTCTGTGGAATGAACAGGGTGATTGCTTGCTGGGGGATTTTGGCGCGGCGTCATTCCACGCCTTGTCCGACAGCCCGGAAAGCCGTGCCTTGCAGCGGATCGAGGTACGGGCGTTCGGGGTATTGCTGGGGGAATTGCTGGCGCGGGTTGATTCGGGGTTGAGCGATGAGCAGCGTGGGGTGCTGGAACAGCTGGAGCAGCGTTGCTGTCAGCCGCAGGTGCTGGCGCGGCCTGGGTTTGAGGAAGTTGTTCAGGAATTAGCTGAGTTCAAACTGTAAATACAAAACAATGTGGCGAGGGGGCTTGCCCCCGTTGGACGGCGAAGCCGTCCCAAAAGCGACGGCTGCTGCGCAACCGAACGGGGGCAAGCCCCCTCGCCACAAGTCAGATCCAGGCCAGTCCGATCAACCCGCCAAGCCGACAAACATATCCTGCACGTCGTCGTGGTTATCGAGGCCTTCGAGGAACGCTTCGACTTCCGCCATCTGCTCATCGCTCAGGCCGCTGACCGGGTTCTTCGGCTGGTAACCCAGTTTGGCCGACAGCACGGTGAAGCCTTGTTCCGGCAGGGCTTTCTGGACCGCGTCGAGGTCGGTCGGCTCGGTCAGGAACAGGGTTGCACCCTCTTCAGCCGGTTCGAAATCCTGTGCACCGGCTTCGATGGCGGCCATTTCCGGATCGGCGTCCGGGGTGTCCGGCGACGCTTCGATCATGCCGACATGGTTGAAGTCCCAGGCCACGGAGCCGGACGCGCCCAGTTGGCCCTTGCGGAACGCTACGCGGATCTCGGCGACGGTGCGGTTGATGTTGTCGGTCACGCACTCAACGATCAGCGGCACCTGATGCGGGGCGAACCCTTCATAGGTCACGCGATGGTATTGCACGGTTTCGCCCAGCAGGCCCGCGCCCTTCTTGATGGCGCGATCCAGTGTTTCCTTGGGCATCGAAGCTTTCTTGGCCTGTTCAACCACCAGGCGCAAGTGTGCGTTGGTAGCAATATCAGCGCCGTTGCGCGCAGCAATGGTGATTTCCTTCACCAGTTTGCCGAAGATCTTGCCCTTGGCATTGGCTGCCGCTTCTTTGTGTTTAACCTTCCACTGTGCGCCCATTTCTCACTCTCTTATCTGTGGCATCTGTGGCGCCGAGACATCTATTGGCCGACGCTTTGCGCAAGTTTATACGGCCTAAAGTTGGCAATCGACCAAAAAATCCCGACTTGCATCGACATCTTCACCAGCGGTTGTAGGGCGATTCGGAAATGTCGCTTTGGCGTGCCCGCAATGCGCTGGGGTTTCGTACGCTCTGCACCCTACTCCACGGCGGTAGCGCGTTCGATGCACAACGACAAGGAAAGTCCCACCACCCTCACGCTTCTCGACAACGACCTGAGTTTCCAGGTGGTACGGTTCAGTGGTCATGAAGCTCTCAACCAGCCCTATCGATTCGACATCGAGGTCATCGGGCTGGCACCGGCCCTGAACCTTGAGCGATTGCTGCACCAACCGGCAGTCCTCGAGTTCGGCCACGACCAAGGCATTCATGGCGTGCTGCACAGTGCCAGCTGTGAACATCGAAGCGGACACCGGGTCGCCTACAAACTGGCGCTGGTGCCCCGTGTCCAGGCGCTGGATCAGCAACGATGTCGACGTGTTTTCCAGCGCACCAGCGTGCCCATGATCCTGCGCCAATTGCTTGAGGAGCATGGATTGCCCGCCAGCAGTTATCGCTTTGAACTGACAACCGGGCACTATCCACTGCGACCTTTTTGCATCCAGTACGATGAAACCGACCTGGCGTTGCTGCAACGACTGTGCGAGGAAGAAGGCATCCACTATCACTTCGAGCATCAACACGACGGCCATGTGCTGGTGCTGGCCGATGACAGCCTGAGTTTTCCCCAGGAACCGTTGCTCATGTCGATGAGCAACAATGCCCTCGGCGAGCACCAGGAACCGGTGATCAGCGAATTGTTCCAGCGCCATGATGCCCCGCTCTCCCCTGTGCGCCCTGGCGCCAGGAATCCGGGTGCAGCAGACATCAGCGAAGGCGCAGCCAATCACTCGTTCGCCACAGCACGGCATTGTCCCGCCCGCGAACAACAACATCGCGACCAGCTCAGCCGTCGACAACTGGAACGCCTGCGCTGCCGACACCTGCAGATCCACGGTCAAAGTAACCAGAGGGCATTTCGCAGTGGTCGGATCCTGCAAGTGGCCGAGCACCCGCTGGCGAATTTCAATGATCAATGGCTGGTGACAGAAATAAGCCATCAGGGGCGCCACTCATCGATTCTGCTCGACGACTCGTCGGGCATGGCCGCGGGCTACCGCAATCAATTCAGCGCCATCCCCTGGTCGACGGTGTACAGGCCCCCACTCAAACAACCCCGGCCGAGCATTCCCGGGTATCAGCCCGGCCAGGTGTGCGGCCCGCTCGGGCAACCGGCGCCAGTGGATGAGGATGGCCGGGTTCAGGTGCGCCTCTGGCCCGCCACGCCATCAGCCACGGAGGCGTCCACCGGCCTGTGGCTGCCGCTGGCGCTGACCTGCGCCGAGGACTGGATCGATCCGTCCCGCTTGCCCGTGGCCGGCAGTGAGGTACTGGTGATTTTCCTCGACAGTGACCCGGATCGCCCGGTGCTCTGTACGGCTCTGGGCCCTAGGCCGAAACCTCATCGTCCTCGCCCGCGCGAGCCCCGTGGCGATACCCGCCTGCTGTTCGACTGGCTGCTCACCCGCTCGGACCTTGCGCCCTGAAACTCAGCCCTTGTCAGCCTTGCCGGCGGCGGCAGCGAACTTCGCCAGGCGCACGTCCAGATGCCGTGGCCGACGCCCGTGATCCTCCGCGCGTTCCTTGCGGCGGATGGCGTTGCGCACCATCAACGAGCCGAGGTAGCGAATCGGCTCCGGCGGGAAAAAACCCAGCGGGCCGTTGACCAGCGGCGAGCGGGTCCAGGGGTTGTCCAGGCCCTGGACCATCGACGCCAGAATCTGTCCGCCCATATGGCAGGGACCGACACCGCTGCCGGAGTAGCCGAAACCGTAGAACACATTGCCACTGGCGCTCATCTGCCCGAAAAACGGCAGCCCGGTCACCGAGCGGTCCGACGGACCATTCCAGGTCGCTTCAACCTTGACGTCGGCAAACGCCGGGAAGAAATCCGCCAGGCTGTTCTGCAACAAACCCGCATAAGGCGAAGGCTGATCGAACACCGGCAGCATGCGTCCACCGTAAGCGAAGGTATTGCCGCCCTTGCCCAGCATGATCCGGCCGTCCGGGGTGTTGTGGTAGTAGTGCACGAAAATCCGCGAATCGAGCACCGTGACGCCGCTGGTCAAGCCGATTTCATTGAGCAGGTCCGGGCGGGGTTCAGTGATCAGCATGTCGCTGGAAACGATCGCCACGCTGCGCTCGAACTGCGGGAACGCCCGGGCCATCCAGGCATTCATCGCCAGCACCACGCGGTCGGCGCGGACGGTGCCGTTGGGGGTTTGAATGCCCACCGGCTTGCCCTCTTCCAGCCCGGTCATCGCGGTGTTTTCGTGAATCCTCACGCCCAGTTGCAGGGCGACCCGGCGCAGACCGCGCACCAGCTTGCCTGGCTGCACACTCGCCGCGGCCGGGGAAAACCAGCCTTCCAGGTGTTTGCCGGACCCGGCCATGCGCTGCACATCGGCCACCGGTCGCTGGGTGAATGAGTTGATGCCGTTGCGCTCCAGTGCGGCGATGACCGCATCGGTCGAGCCGTATTGCGCACGGTTGGTGGCGGTGTAGAGCGTGCCGTCGAGGCGGTAATCGGCGTCCACCGCGTATTTTTCGCAGAACGCGCCGATGGCATGAATGCTGCGCTCGGACTCCTTGACCAGGCGCACGGCCTCTTCGACGCCGAACAAGCGCTCAAGAGTGAAATACTTGGCCGACCACGACAACGCACAACCGCCGTTGCGCCCACTGGCCCCGGCGCCACAGATATCCGCTTCGATCAGCAACACGTCCAGCTCGGGGTTCTGTTCCTTGAGCATGATCGCGGTCCACAACCCGGTGTAGCCGCCGCCGACGATACACACGTCGGCGCGGCTGTCGCCTTCCAGTGGCGGACAGGTTTCGGATGCATCAGCCTTCAAGGCCTGGTCCAGCCAAAAGGGTCTCATGGGGAAATCTCCAGTCAATGGCCCACCCGCCAGCCTGCCGCAGACGCAGCAGGCGACGTGGGGCAGGATTCAGGTGCGCAGGGGTTTGATGTTCATCGCCCGATTGGGCACGAAGGGGTAGTTGGTTTTCAGGCCGCCAGGGCGGCTGTTCCAGTGCGGGATCAGCACCAGCGCCGAGAACATCGCGCAGCCGGCGAAGACAATGAACACGGTAACGGTGTCGAAGTAACCCGGTAGCAGGCCACCGAGAATCGCCCCGACCGAGCCGCAGCCGTTGACGAAACCGGCTGCCGTGGCGCCGGCCTTGGCGGTGCCGAAGTCGATGGCGGCCGAGCCGCTGATCATCGAGTCAGGTCCATAGAGGGTCAGGCCCATGACGAACAGCAGCGCCACCACCAGCAGTACGCTGCCGGTATGCAGGGCGCCCATGAAAAACGCCAGGGACACCGTTAGCGCCAACAGGCTGATCACGCAGGCCGGCATGCGCCGGGCGCCGAACAGTTTGTCCGAGGCCAGGCCAATCAGGATCGGCCCAAGCAATCCCGCCAGTTCAAACGCGGTCGGAATGATCGCCGCACCCACCTTGCCCACCGAAGGCATCTGTTCGAAGACGATCACCGGTCCCCACAGCAGAATCGCGTAGCGCGCCGGCTTGAGCATGAAGTACGCCAATCCCAACACCAGCACGGTGCGGTTGCGCAGGATTTCCTTTAGCGGCTCCCACATGCTGATTTTGCTTTGCGCGTCAGCTTGTTCGGCGGTCAGCTCAGGTTCCGGTTCCACCGCCGGCAAGCCCACGTCTTCCGGTTTGTTGCGTTGGAAAATAAAAAACAGCACGGCGACCAGCCCAACCACCGCCGCACTGGAAACAAACGCCGCATGCCAGCTACCGATGAGCGTGTACGCCCACCAACCGGCAAACGGCGAGGCTACCAGACCACCAAAGGCATAGCAGGAACTCCACAGGCCCAATACCCGCCCGCGTTGCTCGGAGGGAAAGAAGCTGCCGAGGTTCTTGCACAATCCCGACCAACCGGTGGATTGCGCCAGGCCTTGTATCAGCATGCAGGTAGCGAAAATCGGTAACGTTGCAAAGTTGCCCATCACCAGCGCTGCTGCGGCGGAAATCAGCAACCCGCCGAGCACCACCACCCGCGGCCCGAAGCGGTCGGCGAGGATGCCCCAGGTGAATTGGCCAACGGCGTAAGCCGTCAGGTAGATGGCGTCGAGGTTGGCCATGGCCATTTTGTCGAGCATGAAGGTCGGATCTTCGCCAATACCGAGTTTGGCGACCGAGAACGCTTTGCGGGTGAAGTAGAAAGCGGCGTAGGCGAGCCAGGTGATCGCGAAGATCTGCACGCGCCAACGCTTGATGGTGCCGATGTGCTTGTTCATTGTAGTTCTGACCTCAGGGTGTGAGTGTGCCGGCAGAATTGGAAGAAAACGCCTGTGTTTTTATTGTTGAGCACTGCGAAATCACCTTGTCCCTTTGGGTGATTCCGGTCAGATGAGTCCTGTAGTTGCACGCACAGGCTCATGGCACCCGCTGCTGTTCGACTGACCAGTCACCGGGGCTGAGGTGGATAAAACCAATTACTGATTAATAAGTGAAATCGATTTATCGTATTTCCAAAATAAGCTCAGCTTGTTACTGGAGATTCCCATGTCGGTTTCCCACGCCCAGCTCAAAGCCTTCCATGCCGTGGCGGTCCATGGAAGCTTTACCAAAGCCGCCGAGCGACTTTTTCTGACGCAGCCGGCGATTTCCGACCAAGTGCGCAAACTCGAAGAGCGTTATGGCGTTTTGCTGTTTCACCGCAACAAGCGCTCGGTGCGCCTGACCGATCTGGGTGAACGCCTGCTAAGCGTGACCCAGCGGCTTTTTGTGATTGAGGCCGAAGCCCAGGAACTGTTGCAGGATTCCCAGGCCTTGCAGACCGGCAGTCTGATTCTGGCGGTCGACGCGCCAGTGCATGTACTGCCGCAGATTGCCCGCTTCTGCGAACGCTACCCCGGCATCAGCGTGAAGATCGAAACCGGCAACACCGATGAATCACTGTTTCGACTGTTCAACTATCAGGCGGACCTGGCGTTACTGGGCCGCGACGTCAGCGATGAACGCCTGATCTCCCTGCCCCTGCGTAACGACCCGATGGTCGCATTCGTGTCGCGCAATCACCCGTGGGCCGACCGCGAATCCATCACCCTCGCGGACCTCGACGACACACCACTGGTGCTACGGGAAATCGGTTCGGTGACCCGGCAGACCCTGGAAGAGGAAATGGCCGGGGCCGGGTTCCGCATTCGCCCGGCCATTCAGGTTGAAGGCCGGGAGGCCGCGCGGGAAGCGGTGGTGGTTGGGATTGGGGTGGGCGTGGTTTCGGCTGCCGAGTTTGGCGCGGACTCCCGGGTTTGCGCGCTGCCGATTATCGATTGCAAACGACGGCTGACTGAAACCCTGGTGTGCCTGCGCGAGCAGAGTTCGCGGCGGGTGGTGGCGACGTTTCTGCAGATGGTTCGCGAGAGTCTGGTGTAGGCAGGTCCGGCCCCTTCGCGAGCAAGCCCGCTCCCACAGGTTCAGCGTGATCCCTGTGGGAGCGGGCTTGCTCGCGAAGGCCGCGTCTCGGTCTACCTGACGGGCGCCAGCCCGAAAAACGCCTGGATCAAGCGCAAATCCCGTCGCCGCTCCATGCACCCGATCATGTGCCGGTTAAGCAACCCCTCGCCAATGATCGGCACCGCCGCCACTCGCGGGTCGTGGCTGACCTCCACCGAAGACACCACCCCAACCCCCAGTTCGGCGGCCACCGCCTCGGTCACCGCTTCGCGGCTGTCCAGTTCCAGCAACACCAGAGGATTGACCCTGGCCTGGGCGCAAGCCTCATCGAAGGTGCGCCGGGTAATCGAACTCGGTTCGCGCAGCACCATGATCACCTGATTCAGCTCCTTGAGCTGCACGCCTTTGGTCTTCTGCGCCCAAGGATGGCCCTCGGGCACCAGTGCGCAAATCCGTGACTCGTTCAGCGCCTGCAGGTGCAAGCCCTTGCGCGGCTCGACCTCGGTCAGCACCGCCACATCGGCATGTTCGGACAGCAGCGCCGCCAGAGTTTCCTGGGCGTTACCCAGGCGCAGGTTCACCGTGATCCCCGGATAGCGCGCGCGCAGGCTGGCGAGCATCGGCATGACCATGTGCGGACCATCCGCCGCCACCTCCAGACGCCCCGTCAGCAATTGCCGGTTGGCTTCGAGCATCACCTGCGCCTCTTCGGCCAGGCCGAACATCGCCCGGGTGATGGCCGCCAGCTTGGTGCCCTCCTCCGTCAGCTCCACTCGTCGGGCGGTGCGGCGCAGCAAGGTGATCTGGTAGTGCTCCTCCAGGGCCTTGATGTGCCCGGTAACCGCCGGTTGGCTGATGAACAGCCGCGCCGCCGCCCGGGTAAAGCTGCCCTCCCGGGCCACGGCATCGAAGGCGCGCAGCTGAAACAGGTTCATGAATAACCCTCACTGATGGCTGGCATAACAATAAACAATTTGATTGATAACACGGCAAATTGCAATTTAAGCCCCGTAGCTTCATCCCATCGATTGCGAGGACACGAGAATGAGTACTGCCGAACCCATCCTGCTCACCCCCGGCCCATTGACCACTTCGGCCCGCACCCGTCAGGCGATGATGGTCGACTGGGGTTCATGGGATGACCGTTTCAATCAACTGACCGCCAGCCTCTGCGAGCAACTGCTGGCGATCATCAACGGCGCCGCCACCCACCATTGCGTACCCCTGCAAGGCAGCGGCACCTTCGCGGTCGAGGCAGCGATCGGCACGCTAGTGCCTCGCGATGGCAAGGTTCTGGTACTGATCAACGGTGCCTACGGCAAGCGCCTGGCGAAAATCTGCGAAGTGCTGGGCCGCTCCTTCAGCACCTTGGAAACCGCCGAAGACGAACCGACCACCGCCGCCGACGTCGACCGTCTGCTGCGCGCCGACACCGGCATCACCCACATCGCCCTGATTCACTGCGAAACCAGCACCGGCATCCTCAATCCGCTGCCGGAGATTGCCCAGGTCGTGGCGCAACACGGCAAGCGCCTGATCATCGACGCCATGAGCTCCTTCGGCGCGCTGCCGGTGGACGCGCAACAGGTGCCATTCGACGCCCTGATCGCTGCGTCGGGCAAATGCCTGGAAGGTGTTCCGGGCATGGGTTTTGTCTTCGCCCGCAAGGAATCCCTGGCCAGCGCCGCCGGTAATTCGCACTCGTTGGCGATGGACCTGCAGGACCAGCACGCCTACATGGCCAAGACCGGCCAGTGGCGCTTCACCCCGCCGACCCATGTGGTCGCCGCACTGCACGAAGCCCTGCTGCAATACAACGAAGAAGGTGGCTTGCCGGCGCGGCACGAACGCTACGCCGCCAACTGCCAGGCATTGATGGAAGAGATGGGCAAGCTGGGACTGCGCAGCTTCCTGCCGGCGGCTATCCAGGCGCCGATCATCGCCACCTTCCACGCCCCGAATGATCCGCGCTACCAGTTCAAGGAGTTCTACGAACGGGTCAAGGCCAAGGGCTACATCCTCTACCCCGGCAAACTGACCCAGGTCGAAACCTTCCGCGTCGGCTGCATCGGTCACGTCAACCCGGCGCAAATGCGCGAAGCGGTGGCAGCGATTGCTGAAGTGTTGCGCGAGATGGAAGTGCTCGAGATCTAACCCACACCGCAATTCTCTGTGGGAGCGGGCTTGCTCGCGAAAGCGGCATATCAGTCGACATCATTGCTGAATGTCAGACCGTATTCGCGAGCAAGCCCGCTCCCACAAAAAAGCAACCCATCATTAGCCAGTTGCCACAGGACTTGATCACCATGAACTACTCCAACCCAAGCAAACTGCAAGCCGCCATCCTCGACTGGGCCGGCACCGTGGTCGACTTCGGCTCCTTTGCCCCGACGCAGATTTTCGTCGAGGCGTTCGCCGAGTTCGACGTCCAGGTGTCCATCGAAGAAGCCCGAGGCCCGATGGGCATGGGCAAGTGGGACCACATCCGCACCCTGTGCGATCTGCCGGAAGTTGCCGAGCGTTATCGCAAAGTGTTCGGCCGCACGCCGACCGACGATGACGTGACCGCCATCTATCAGCGCTTCATGCCGCTGCAGATCGAAAAGATCGCCGAGCACTCGGCGCTGATTCCAGGTGCGCTGGAGACCATCGCCAACCTGCGCCAGCAAGGGATCAAGATCGGCTCCTGCTCCGGCTACCCGAAACAGGTCATGGACAAAGTGGTCGAACTGGCCGCGACCAACGGTTACGTGGCCGATCACGTGGTCGCTACCGACGAAGTGCCGAATGGTCGCCCATGGCCTGCCCAGGCACTGGCCAACGTCATCGCCCTGGGCATCGACGATGTCGGCGCGTGCGTGAAGATCGATGACACCGTACCGGGCATCCTCGAAGGTCGCCGCGCCGGCATGTGGACCGTTGCGCTGATCTGCTCCGGTAACGCCCTGGGCCTGGACTACGAAGGTTATCGCGCGCTGGGCAGCGACCAACTGGACAGCGAGCGCAAGCGCATCCACGCGATGTTCGACAGTTCGCGCCCGCACTACATGATCGACACCATCACCGACCTGCCGGAAGTGATCGCCGACATCAACAAGCGCCTGGCCAACGGCGAAATGCCGCAATCGAGCTAAAAAACGCCCCCCTGTAGGAGCGAGCTTGCTCGCGATGAGCTCCAGGACACCGCTGGGTGTCAGGCTGCCGGCGTCATCGTTGACGACCATCGCGAGCAGGCTCGCTCCTACAGGGGATTTTCTGTGTATTACCGAATCAGAGCATCCAGCGACCATTCGCCTCAGGCAAACCCGGTGAAACAGGATTACAGTTAAGGCACACCGTCGGACAAGAACGGTGGCTTTAAACCGGACCTCTGAGGAACACCGTATGCCGTGGAAGAACTCTGCCTCGCGCTACAGCACCGTATCGATAACGCTGCATTGGTTGATGCTGGTCCTGCTGGCACTGGTTTACGCCTGTATCGAGTTTCGCGGGATGTTTCCCAAGGGCAGTGGCGGGCGCACGCTGATCGTCGAATCTCACTTCATGCTCGGCCTGACCGTATTCGTCCTGGTCTGGCTGCGCTTGTTCGCACGCAGTCTCGGCCCGGCGCCACAGGTCTTCCCGGCCTCGCCGCGATGGCAAACGACGCTGGCCAGGTTGATGCACTGGGCGCTGTACATTTTCATGATCGTAACGCCCATTCTCGGGTGGCTGGTCACCAGCGCCAAGGGCAATCAGGTGATGTTCTACGGTTTCGACCTGCCGATGCCAATAGCTGAAAACAAGGAGCTGGGCAAACAACTCCAGGACTGGCACGAGCTCGGCGGCACTATCGGCTATTGGCTGATCGGCCTGCATGCAGTGGCCGCGCTGTATCACCATTACGTGGTGGGCGATAACACCTTGCTGCGGATGATGCCAAAAAGCGTAAACCGCGATACCTGAGGCCACTGAATGCCAATGTGGGGGCGGGCTCGCAGCGCCGCTCAGTTTTTTGAACTGAATCCCCGCCGCCCCTGCAAGCCGCCGGTGTGAACGAAGATCAGCCGCGTGCCACGGGCAAACTTTCCCGCCTCGAGTTGCTGCTTGAGTGCCAGCAGCGCTTTGCCGGTGTACAGCGGCTCCAGGGGAATGCCGCTAGCCTGCTCGGCCCTTTCAATGAAATCGAGCAGATGCGGATCGACTTTGGCAAAACCGCCCCGGCTGGCGTCGAACAGTTCATAAACCGGATCGGCGATAGCGGCCTGCTGCACGATACTCTCGACCTGCTGCGCCACCCCGTGATCGCCTGGCACCGCCAGGGCACCGTACACCGGATGATCCCCGGCCTCCGCAAGCACCAGGCCGGCCAGCGTCGTGCCGGTTCCGCAGGCCAGCCACCAGCCGTCGTAGTCGCTCCAGCCCAAACCCTGCAATTGTGCGCTAACTGCGGCCCGCAACTGCATGCAACCCAGGGCGCCAGGTAAACCTCCTCCCCCTTCAGGCACCGGATGCAACGTCGGGTAGCGTGTTTGCCAGGGTTGCCAGAAACCCGCTTCATGCCTTGCGCGATAACCGGCATAGCCCAGCCAGTGCAACTGCATGCCGAACGCCTGCAAGTCGTTGACCGTCGGGGTTTGCTGAGGATGGCCGCGCAACAGGCCGACAGTGGAAAAACCGAAACGCTTGCCCACCGCTGCCAGCGCGTGAAGGTGATTGGAGTGCGCGCCACCCAGGCTGATGATGCCTTCGGCACCAGCGCGGTCGGCGATCCTCAGGTGTTCGATGAGCTTGAACCATTTGTTGCCGCTGATCAGCGGGTCGATCTGGTCCAGGCGCAGGACCGCCAACTCGATGCCGGCGTGAGCGAGCCAGTCGAGGTGAAGGGGTTCGAGGGGGACTTGAGGAAGCCAGTTGTCAGGAGGAGAAAGCATGATGCCGGATCATTGGAGTGATCCGGCATCTTAGCAGCACCTTTGTGGCGAGGGGGCTTGCCCCCGTTCGGCTGCGAAGCAGTCGTATTAGGGCCGCTTCGCGTCCCAACGGGGGCAAGCCCCCTCGCCACAGGTTTTGTGAACAGCCTGATTACGTGAATTACAACTGCGCCGCCAACCGCGAACCCTGATTGATCGCCCGCTTGGCATCCAGCTCTGCCGCGACATCCGCGCCGCCGATCAGGTGCACGCTCTGCCCCGCCGACACCAGACCGTCATGCAACTCACGCAGCGGATCCTGCCCGGCGCAAATCACGATGTTGTCCACTGGCAGCACCTGCGGTTCGCCGGTTTCGCCAATGCGAATGTGCAGGCCTTCGTCGTCGATCTTCAGGTATTCAACGCTGTTGAGCATCTGTACCTGCTTGTTCTTCAGGCCGATACGATGAATCCAGCCGGTGGTCTTGCCCAGGCCGTCGCCAACCTTGGATTTCTTGCGTTGCAGCAGGAACACCTCGCGAGCCGGCGCATGGGGCGTGGCCTTGATACCCGCGACACCGCCGCGCGCTTCAAGGTGCGTATCGATGCCCCATTCCTTCCAGAACGCGGCACGATCCTGACTGGTGGCGACGCCTTCATGCACAAGGAACTCGGAGACATCGAAACCGATACCACCGGCACCAATCACCGCGACACGCTTGCCGACCGGCTTGCGCTCCAGGATCACATCCAGGTAGCTCAGCACCTTGGCGTTTTCCACACCTGGAATGGCCGGCACGCGCGGCGCAATGCCGGTGGCCAGAATGATCTCGTCGTAGCCGCCCTCGACCAGTTGCGCCACATCGACGCGGGTGTTCAGGCACACCTCGACATGGGTGGTCTGCAGCTTGCGGTTGAAGTAGCGAATGGTCTCGAAGAACTCTTCCTTGCCCGGCACCCGCTTGGCAATGTTGAACTGACCGCCGATTTCACTGGCCGAATCGAACAACGTCACCTGATGGCCACGCTCGGCGGCCACGGTCGCGGCGGACAGACCGGCCGGGCCGGCACCGACCACGGCGATTTTCTTCAACTGCTGCACAGGCAGGTAGTTGAGTTCCGTTTCGTGGCAGGCACGTGGGTTGACCAGGCAACTGGTCAGCTTGCCGCCGAAGGTGTGATCGAGGCAGGCCTGGTTGCAACCGATGCAGGTGTTGATCTCATCGGCGCGGCCTGCAGCGGCCTTGTTGACGAAATCCGGGTCGGCGAGGAACGGCCGCGCCATGGACACCATGTCGGCATCGCCCTCGGCGAGGATCTGCTCGGCCACTTCCGGCGTGTTGATGCGGTTGGTGGTGATCAGCGGAATATTGACCGAACCACGCAGCTTGGCCGTGACCTTGCTGAACGCCGCGCGCGGCACTTTGGTGGCGATCGTCGGAATCCGCGCTTCGTGCCAGCCGATACCGGTGTTGATGATGGTCGCGCCGGCCTGCTCGATGGCCTTGGCCAACTGGACGATTTCTTCCCAGCTGCTGCCGCCTTCGACCAGGTCGAGCATCGACAGACGGAAAATGATGATGAAGTTCGGGCCGACCGCTTCACGCACCCGGCGAACGATTTCCACTGGCAGGCGCATGCGGTTTTCGTAGCTGCCGCCCCAGCGGTCGGTACGGTGGTTGGTGTGGGCGGCGAGGAACTGGTTAATGAAATAACCTTCGGAGCCCATGATTTCCACGCCGTCGTACTCGGCGGTTTGTGCCAGTACCGAGCAGGTGACGAAATCGCTGATCTGCTTTTCGATGCCCTCCTCGTCCAGCTCCTTGGGTTTGAACGGGTTGATCGGCGCCTGGATCGCACTCGGCGCGACCTGTTTCGGGCTGTAGGCATAACGACCGGCGTGGAGGATCTGCATGCAGATCTTGCCGCCTGCATCATGCACGGCACGAGTGACGATGCGGTGTTTCAGCGCTTCCTCTTCAGTCGTCAGCTTGGCCGCGCCGGAATACACGCCGCCTTCATCGTTCGGGCCGATACCGCCGGTGACCATCAGGCCGACACCGCCACGGGCACGTTCGGCAAAGTACGCCGCCATGCGCTCGAAACCACCCGGCTTCTCTTCAAGGCCAGTGTGCATCGAGCCCATCAGGGTGCGATTGCGCAGCGTGGTGAAACCCAGGTCCAGCGGAGCCAGCAGGTGCGGGTATTGAGCGGCGGTCATCGGTAACTCCACATCGATCGATCACGGAAAGTGCAGGAGCTCTACGGCCCCCATCATTCATGTTCGACAGACTAAGAGCCGTGACGCCATGGCTCAATGACCGTAAATGACAACTTATTGATCAAAATGTGCAGCCCCTGACGGCATGTCCGCTATCTGCGGTCAAACTCAAAAGCCGAAGTAGATAAATGCCGTAATGGCCGCCATACCCCACGCGACCAACGCCATGACAGTTGAGTTTTGCGGTAACTGAAATTCGCTGGATTGCTGTACATCGGGCTTCGAATGACCAGCCTGGTCATAGTAGCCATACCGGATTGCCCGGTAGGTATATCCAAGACTGACCAACAAAAACAGAGTGATCAGGCCAAGCACAAGTCCACGCCTGATAGCCGGTTTAGCCAATGCTGCAAGGTGTTCCTGCTCGCAAGCAACGCTGTTGAGTTGCACGATGGTAATTCGTTGATAGTCGGTCGAAGACCGCTTATGCCCAATCTGGATCGCCGCCTGTTGTTCCAGATCCAGCGCCTGATACTTCCAAAGCGTCGACGATCCTTTTCGGCAGAAGGTAAACGCGGCAGGATTTGAAACGGAGATGATGCAAGCGTCGTTGATATCCAGTTTTTTCAGGGTTTCCTTGGCCGATCGGGTGAAGTCCAGATCGAACACCGAAGCAGCTCCGAGGGCAGAAGCCGTTACCGAAGCCAACAGGCTGATCAAGAGGCAGGTGGCTGAAATGTTCACGGCCGAATTCCCCCTTTTTCATTTTTTGATTTCGCAGCTCGGTTCCAGCCTGCTTTGTCGAGCTCCAGTACGCTGCTGGCACCCGGAAAACCAGGTGGAAGAAGAAAGGGAGGGCATCCATTGCCCTCCCTTCCGTGGTCCACGCTCCTTGCGACAGTGCCTGTCAGAACATCAAGAGGCCAGAATGAAGTCCGAGGCCGAGATGGTGTTCGGGTCGCCCACACCTACCAGGGTGATGGAACCGGCGCCGAAGTTCAGCAACAAATCCGCTCCCTGATCAACGATGTTGACACTCGTGTTGAATGTCGCTGCCGTGATGTTGAGCGCGGCAAAATTGAGCAAATCCTGTCCTCCAGCCGCGTTGGCATCAAAGTTGAGGATCCGATCGTTGCCGAAGGCCAGTCCGAACACGAAGACATCGTCGCCACTGCCGGCATTCATCGTGTCGTTGCCGGCACCACCCGCAATACTGTCGTTGCCGGCACCGCCATCGATGATGTCGTTGCCTGCACCGCCCAGCATTGTGTCGTTACCGCCAGCGCCGTTGAGGTTGTCGTTACCCGCCCCACCGGTGATGACGTTGTTCGACGCGTTGCCGGTACCGCTGAAGTTGCCAACTCCGGTGTAGAGCAGATGCTCGGCATCGGCGCCCAGTGTGTAACTGGACAGCGAGGTCTGGATGGAGTCCTCACCGTTACCCGCCAACTCGATCACCCCGTCCGCGGCAGAATCGACGATGTAGGTATCATTGCCGACTCCGCCTTCCAGCCGGTCAGCCCCCGCACCGCCATTGATGACGTCGTTGCCGATGCCACCGAGCAATGTGTCGTTGCCATCACCACCGTTGAGGGTGTCATTACCCACCCCACCGGTCATGATGTTGTTCAACGCGTTGCCGGTGCCGACGAAGTTGCCGGCTCCGAGGTAGAGCAGATGCTCGACATTGGTGCCTAGCGTGTAGCTGATCGTCGTCGTCTGTACGGAGTCCGCACCCTCACCTGTCACCTCGACCACCAGGTCTCCGCTCGAATCGACGCGGAAGGTGTCGTTGCCGACGCCACCGACCATCCGGTCATTGCCCGCACCGCCAGTGATGACGTCGTTGCCGGCGCCACCGAGCAAGGTGTCGTTACCGTCACCGCCGTTGAGGGTGTCATTACCCACCCCACCGGTCATGACGTTATTCAACGCGTTGCCGTTGCCGGTGAAGTTGCCGGTTCCGGTGTAGAGCAGGTTCTCGACATTGGCGCCCAGTGTGTAACTGGCCAGCGTCGTCTGCACGGAATCGGAACCCTCACCCGCCGTCTCGACCACCAGGTCCCCGGTTGAATCGACGCGGAAGGTATCGTTGCCGGCTCCACCGACCATCGCGTCATTGCCCGCACCGCCGGTGAGGACGTCGTTGCCGGCGCCACCCATCAGTGTGTCGTTGCCGTCACCGCCGTTGAGGGTGTCATTAGCCGCCCCACCAGTAATGACGTTGTTCAGCGCGTTGCCGTTACCGGTGAAGTTGGCGGCGCCGAGGTAGAGCAGGTGCTCCATATTGGCGCCCAGTGTGAAGCTGGCCAGCGTGGTCTGCACGGAATCCGCACCCTCGCCGGTCAACTCGATCAGTACATCCCCGGCTGAGTCGACGCGGTAGGTGTCGTTACCGACTCCGCCCAGCATCTGGTCATTACCCGCACCGCCATTGAGGAAGTCATTGCCGTCCTCGCCATTGAGGAAGTCGTTGCCGTCTCCGCCACTGAGATTGTCGTCACCGATGCCACCAAACAACTGGTCGACACCGCCCAGGCCAATGAGCGTATCGTTGCCGCCCAGGCCGAACAGCACATCGCTACCTGCGGTACCGACGAGGGTGTTCGCCAAAGCGTCACCCGTTTGCACCGCACCCAGCAGCACGACCAGCGCCGTCGCCGCCGAGGTCACCGACTCCAGCGTGCCGAAGCCATCGGTGTAGCGCGCGATCACCCGGATTTGCTGGTTGATCTGCGCCGCGCCAGGCGTGAAGTTCACGCCCGTTGCGCCAGCGATATTGGTGAAGGTAGTCCCGGTACCTTGCTGCCATTGGTAGCTGAATGCGCCCACGCCGTCCGGATCGACAATCGCGGCCGTCTGTGCGGTCAGCACCTGCCCTTGAGTCGGTGTGGTATCGCTGATCAGCAACGCACCTGTCGGTGCATCGTTGACGTTGACCACCGGCGCCGTGGCATCGGACGGCACGCTTTCAGCGACACCGAAGTCATCCACGTAACTGACCACCACGCGCACCTGGTTGCCGACCTGAGCCTGGCCAAGCGTAAGCGTGCTGCCGGTGGCACCGGCGATGTTGACGAAGGTAACCCCGTTGGTCACCTGCCACTGGAAGGTGAACTGCGGATTGCTGAGGCCATCGACGTCAATGATGGTCGACGGGTCGGCGGTCAGCACCTGGTTCTGTGTTGCAAGCCCGGTGACGGTTGGCCCTGCCGTCGGTGTGTTGTTCGCCGACGAGGAGACAAACTCCAGCGTGCCATTGCCATCCTGATACACCGCCCGAACACGGATGTTCAGACCGGCGACATCATCCGCCACCCGGTAGGTGGCGCCGATCGCCCGCGATACCTCGCCGGCGGCGACGAAGGTGATGTCTTCATAGACACCCGAGCCAGCAACGTTTTCGACTTGCCAGTAGTAAGACACGGGACCGGTAACCGCACCGGTCGCATTGGTTGCACTCACGCTGTCCAGGTCGCGGATCGACTGACTGCTGACCCGCAGCAACTGACCGGCGACAGGCGTATCGTCACGCACACCGGTAGTAGCGTCGAGAATTGCCAGACGCCCCACAGGTCCACTGTTCACAGCGGTGCCGACTCCGGTCGCCTGCGCCTGGTCAGAGAACTGCAGACGCTCGATGCCCGTCAGACGATCGACACCATCACGGCCCGCCACCAGGTCGGTCACGACGACGGCATTGCCGTCGAGCGTGACTGTGTACTCCGACGCATTACCGGAATACACCGCGGTGTCGAAGTTGTCAGTGCCGGCCAGAATCTCCCGCACGACGACCAGTTGGCCCGGATTGTAGGTACCGTTGAGCATAAACGGCACCAGCGGCTCCATGCTGTTGAAACTGGCGATTTCCGCGCCGGTACCATCAGCGTTTGCCCGTACGCTGATGCGTACGTTCAGCCACTTGTCACCATCGATGATGTCGTCACCGCCGCGACCTTCGATGAGGTCGCTGCCGCTGCCGCCGAGGATGATGTTGCCGCCGTCGTAGAACGTCGCTCCGGCTGCCAGCAGATCGGACAGGCCGTTGATCAGGCTGATGTTGGTCAGCACACTGCCGGTTGCACCCGCGGTAGGTAGCGATGTCGCATCTTCGTTATCACCGCGCAGGAAGTCACCGTGTGTCGAACCCGACAGGCCTTCCATGATGTCGAAGCGCACCAGCGCCGAGGCTCCCGAACCCGGCATCGGTGGCACATCGAAGAAGCGGTCGCTGTAATCGATGGTCACACCCTGGGCGAGATCCTTGAAGGTCGCCCAGTCATAGCCCGAGCCGCCGATATAGCGGTCACCAAAGCCGAGACTGCCGACCATGATGTCGTCACCGCCTTCGCCGTTGAACTTATCGTTCTCGTTACCGCCGACGAATACATCGTTGCCAATCACAGGGTCGTTGCCGAGCGGATCGAAGTTGTCGCCAGGTGCACCGTCCGAGGTGCCCTTCTCGATCCAGTCATCGCCTTCGTTACCCATGTCCTGTTCGTTGGCCTTGCTGCCCAGGATGAAGTCGTTGCCCTGGCCACCAATGGCCTCGGAGGCGTCCTCACCGGTCACGATGAAGTCACTGCCGAACCCGCCAATGATCAGGTTGACGCCATTGCCTCCGTGCAGCACGTCGTTGCCGTCGCCACCCTGGATGTTATCGTCGCCACCGGTGTCGGTGATGATGTCGTCGCCAGTGCCGCCACGCAGCTGGTCGTTGCCGTCACCGCCGTCGATGCGATCGTTGCCGCCATCGCCCCAGACCGTGTCGTCGCCTTCACTGGAGATAAGGATGTCGACGCCGTCGGTACCACCCAGCACGATGTGCTCGGCACCGCTGTAGCGGATGTAGTTGGTGTCAGCGCCCACGGTCAGCGGGTTGTCGCGGAACACCACCTGCTCGCCGTTCGGGCCGAGCGGATCGACGGCGACCAGGCCTTCGTTGAATTGCTTGCCCTGATCCACTTCCAGGTAGAAGCCAGGGTCCGAGAACACCAGGCCAGGCAAGTGCGTGGCCGAGGTGTTGGCCATGATCAGCTTGGCGAAGGAGTTGCTTTCAAGCTCGGCGTTCATCGACAGGCCAGAGGTACGCTCCAGGTAGTAGAAGCGATCGCCGTCCTGCAGTTTTTCCATCTGGTTCTCGAACACGAAGTTGAAGGTCGAGCCGAGCATGCCGCCGAACGGCGTTTTCTGTTCGGCAAGACCGCCAATCCACATATCAATGGCATCGACGCCCGTGACCGTCACCCCCTTCAGGTCGTCGGCAGTACCCAGCACTCCATCCCTGCCGGGCAGCGTCACGTTGGCAAAGGCACCCGTGCCGTTGAGGAAGTCCAGGCGGTCAGCCGGCGCACCGGCACCACCGAACACCAGCGCCAGGGCTGCATCGCGTTTGGCATCCATCGTGATCGCCGACGTGATCGAGGCGTGCGTACCGTAGGCCGCGATGAAGTTGATCAACGACTCTGGATGCTTGAGGTGCTGCACCAGATCGACCCAGCTGTTGTACGGCTTGAGTTGGGTGTCACCGGTTTGGCTGTAGATGTCGCGGCGGAACGCGTTGAGTGAAGGAATCCCCACGTCGCGGCCACGGGCGATGTTGATCGCCGGCAGGTCGAGCGGCAAGCCCAACAGGTTATTGCGCAAAGCCTCGGTAACGAACTCGTCGATTTCGTTACCGGCTTGACGGGTCACCCCACGCACGATCGCACTGGTCGCATCCTCTGGCGACACGCCACTGGCGGCGTACGCCAACGGGTTGAGGAACGCCGCGATCAAGCCCAGTTGCTGATCGGGATTGGCGCTGGCCGGATCGCCCACCACGTTGAAGTCGATGTCGTAGCGATCGACAGTCTCGGTCAGCATCGAGTGACCAAACCGGTACACGGTGTGGGCGAACTCGGCGACGATCGAGGGATCGAGGTCGACGTCATAGACCTGGGTCGGTGCGAAGAACAGGTCAACATTAGGCTGGATGGTCCGCGCAAACTCCTCGAACACCAGGTGTTGATACTGCATCTCGGTACCGAACTTGGCAGCCTGGAACAAGCGCTCGCCATTCCACTGCAACGCATCGAACTCGGCCTGGGTGGTTGGCAATGCTGCCACCGGATTGAGCAGCCACTCGTTGAGGAAGGTCACGTCACCCGAATCGAGCACGGTGTCCTTGGTCTGCTGGACCAGACGGTTGTGCTCGGAGTGGAAGATCGCATGCACCGCGGTCAGGCCGATGTTCTCGTTGACCCGGCCGTCGCCAGCGATGTAGTGAGCGTCGAGCAGTTCGTTGTCATAGGTCAGGTTGTTGCCGGCCGGGCCAGTGGGCTGCGCATTACCGACCAGGGAGTCGGTATCCGCCTGCAGAACCCCACCGACGATTACCGGTGCGGCATTGTTGTTGATGTCGACGAGGAACTGGTGACCGGTACGCACAGCAGTGGTCAGGCTAATGGGGGAAGTCGGATCGCCTTCGACAAGAACGTCATCCGCCGTACCACCAATGCCGTCAGCCCCCCTCATCACAACCATCGGGAAGCCGTTCGGCCCCTTGATGAAGTTGCCATAGGCGTCTGTCGCCAACAGTGGGGCGTTATCGACGTCGGCATCGGTCAGGTTGATGCCCAAAATGTCACGGGCTTGAGCCTTGACCACCTTCCAGGTCGCCATGCCACCGATTTCGACGTCGTCCGCGGTACCAAATGTGCCATCCGCGCCCAGGTCACGGTTAGTGATCAACCTGCCGTTGGCGACGGGGCCGTCAGCGGTAAGTTCATAAGCGCGCAGGAACACCTGGTGCGACGGATGCGAGCTATAGGTCTGGTTCTGGTCCACGAACGGCGTGGTGGTGTTGCTTTGCTCATGGATGTCATCGGCCGTGCCGAGAATGCCATCCGCCCCTGGCAGGTTGGTCGCGCGGGTCACCACCATGAAGTTGGTGTTGCCGCCTGGCACAAACAGCGGATCATCCGGTTGCAGCGGGATGAAGATGGTGCCCGAACCGCCTTTGGTCACCAGGTCCAGGCCATGGTCGAAGAACTGCCCGAAGAACGTCATCCAGGAGTTGAACGGTGCGGACAGCCCCGCATCCGCCGCGGTGTTCTCGAACATATACACTTCGTGGTCGTCGGCAGTACCGAACTGACCGTCCAGGCCAGGGCTGGCGACTACCCGCACGCCATCCTTGAGCACGTCGTCGTTGCCCACCGCGCCGAAGTTGAGCACGCCGTCCGCGCCAACGTCGTGGGCCGCGGCATAGGCCGCCGGGTTATTCGACGTCTGGTCGGAGATCAGGTTACTGATAGTGCGTGGCTGTGAGTCAAACACATTGCCGCTGGTCTGCGCATACGACGATCCAGGGACGGCCGGCGAACCGGGGCCGAAGAAGCCGGCAGGCACACCTTCCGCCGGATTGAAGACCGGATCGCTCAAGCGCGGAAAGACGTTGTCGGCGGCACCAAACTCGGTGTTGTTGTGGCCATTGAGGTTCATCAGGTTGTTGTTCGACCCGTCGACCGCACGCAGGCCCAACGGCGCGCGAATGTTCGGGATCAGCGAAAGGATGTCCTGACCGGACGCTTCAGCCTCGGCAATCTTGATCTGGTCAAGAATGAAGTTGAGGTCGGAGCGAACCATGTGCAGGCCCGCGCCACCCTCGGTGGCATCGACTACCGGTGTCGGCGCCGTCGGTACCACCGGTGTGCCGGGAGCCACTACGCCAGTCGGCTGCGAGAACATGATTTCAGTCGTGCCGTGAGCATCCTGGTAGATCGCCTTGACCCGCAGCGACAACCCGGCAAGGTCGGGAGAGACCTTGAACGTGGTGCCGTCGGCACTCTGGAACGCCAGGTCGCCGGCCGGCAAGAGGATGATGTCCTCGAAAACGCCGCTGCCTGGCGTTGACTCGAACTGCCAGTAGTAGGACACCGAGCTATTGATCAAGCCCAGCGGATTACCCGCCGTGATGTTGTCGGCATCGCGCAACGCGTTCACGTTGACCGTCAGCGTGTCGCCCACGACTATCGCACCGCCGTTGCCATCGATGACCGCCGGACTGCCAGTCGGCTGGGCATTGAGCCCCGGTACCAGCACTTGCTGTTCATCGGAGAACTGCAGGCGTTCGATATGCAGCAGGGTATCGGTGCCGTCGCGGCCCGCTACGCTATCTGTCACCGTATAGACATCGTCCGCCAGATCGACCGTGCCGCGGTCATCAACGGTAACCGTATACTCGGAGGCAACCCCGGAGTAAATGGCGGTGTCGAAGGCCGCCCCGCCCGTCGAGGTACCCGGCATGATTTCCCGCACGGCCTTGAGCTGACCGGGGTTAATGGTACCGTCGATCATGAACGGGATCATATCGACCATGCTGTCGAAGGAGGCGACCTCAGGGCCCGTATGGTTGACGTCGCCAGGGGCATAAACGGCAATCCTGACGTTGATCCATTTGTCACCGTCGATCAGGTCGTCACCACCGCGGCCTTCGATCAGGTCACTGCCATCACCGCCGAGGATGATGTTGCCGGTGGCAAAGCCGGTAACCGGCAAGCCGGCATCGGCCAGGAACTGATCCAGTCCGCGGATCAACGCGACATTGGTCAGTGCACTGCCCGTGGCACCACCGTGGTTGATGATGGTGTCAGCATCGACATCATCGCCTTTGAGCACGTCGCCGAAGCTCGAACCGGACAAACCCTCGACCTCGGCAAAACGGTCGAGAATCGAGGCCGGCGAGGCGCCGACCGGATTGAATGCCCCGGCGTTCTGGTTTGGCGCGTTGCCGTGTGGCTGCGCCAGCGCGGCCAGGCTCAGGTCAGCGGTCACGCCAACCTTGTCATTCTTGTAGGTGATCCAGTCGAAGCCGGACATGCCGTCCATCTTGTCCTGGGCATCGCTGCCGACAAAGATGTCATCGCCACCCTCGCCGATCATTTCGTCGAAGCCACCGCCACCGACAAAGATATCGTTGCCGATGATGTCGTCATTGAGCAGCGGCGAGAAGTTATCGCCTGGCGCACCGTCCTGGGTGCCTTTCTCGATCCAGTCATCACCTTCGTTACCGGTCGGTGGCAGGTTGGTCTTGGCACCGAGGATGAAGTCGTCACCCTGGCCACCGAAGGTGGTGGTGATGTCTTCGGTGGTGATGATGAAGTCCTGGCCATCGCCACCCAGGATCAGGTTGCCTAAGGCAAACATGCTGCCCGCCACGATCACATCGTTACCGGCATTACCTTCCAGACGGTTGTCGCCGAACGAGTCGCTGATGATGTCATCGCCATCGCCGCCCAGCACCGCATCGTTCCCCGCACCGCCTTCGAGACGGTCGTTGCCGCCGTCGCCGTAAACAGTGTCATCGCCATCACCGGAAATGATGATGTCATTGCCGGCGGTGCCGCCCATGACGACATGATCTTCACCGGTGTACTGCAGGTAATTGGTGTCCGCACCTGGGGTGTCGGGGTTGTCGCGAATCACCAGCGGCACGACTTCCACGCCGTTGATCATGATGCCGCCGGTCGGATCGTCGTGGCCACCCACGCCAAGGCCGGTGAACTGATTGGCCTGATTCACCTCGAGGGTGAAGGTCGGTGTCAGGAACACGGTGTTCGACAGGTGGGTGACATCGCTGTTGAGCATGATCAACTTGGCAAACGAGTTGTTTTCAAGCTCAGTGCCGAAGTTCAGGCCCGCGGTACGCGACAGGTAGTAGAAGCGGTCGCCGTTCTGCAACGCCTCCATCTGGGTTTCAAACACGAAGTTGAACGTCGAGCCGAGCATGCCGCCGAACGGCATTTTCTGTTCGGCGAGGCCACCGACCCAGAAGTCGACATCGTCTAGCCCGGTGATCGTCACACCCGTCACGTCGTCTGCGGTACCCAGTACCCCATCCGCGCCGGCCTGCGTTACGTTGGCCCAGGCACCAGTGCTATTGAGGAAGTCCAGGCGGTCGGCTGGCGAACCCGCGCCACCGAATACCAGCGCCAGTGCGGCAGCGCGTTTGTCTGCCAGGGTGGTCGCCGACGTGATCGAGCTATGTGTGCCATAGGCCGCGATGAAGTTGACCAGCGACTCGGGGTGCTTGAGGTGGTCCACCAGGTCAGCCCAACTGATGTACGGTTTCAGTTGGCTGTCGCCGGTCGCTCCGTACATATCACGACGCGCTTCATTCAATGTAGGGATGCCAGTGTCGCGACCACGCGCCAGGTTCAGGGCCGGCAAATCGAGCGGCAGACCGAGCAGGTTGTTGCGCAAGGCTTCAGTGACGAACTCGTCGATCTCGTTGCCGACCTGACGGGTCACACCACGAATGATCGCCCCTGCCGCTGCGTCCGCGGTCGCGCCGCTGCCGGCGAACGCCAGCGGGTTGAGGAAGGCCGCGATCAGCCCCATTTGCGAGTCCGGATTGGTCGGGTCAGTGAGCAGCGGATTGAACGCAGGGTCGAAGCGATCGACGGTCTCGGTCAACATCGAGTGACCGAAGCGGTACACCACGTGGGCGAACTCGGCGAGGATCGCCGGGTTGATCGAGGTGTCGTAGCCGTTGGGCGCGAGGAACTCGTCGACCTGCGGCTGCACGGTCCGCGCGAACTCTTCGAACACCAGGTGCTGGTACTGCATCTCGGTACCGAACTTGGCGGCCTGGAACAGGCGTTCGCCGTCCCACACCAACGCCGCGATCCCGGCAGGTGTAGTCGGTATTGCGGTCACGTCGTCAGCCAGCCACTGATTGAGGAAGGCCAGGTCGCCGGAGGCCAGGATGGTGTCCTTGGACTGCTGGACCAGACGGTTGTGCTCGGAGTGGAACACATGGTGCACGGTGGTCAGGCCGATGTTCTCGTTGGCCCGGCCGTCGCCGGCAATGTAGTGGGCGTCGAGCAGTTCGTTGTCATAGGTCAGGTTGTTGCCGGTCGGGCCAGTGGGCTGCGCGTTACCGACCAGGGCGTCGCCATCCGCCTGCAGAACCCCGCCAACGACGACCGGCGCGGCATTGTGCGCGATGTCGTCGAGGAAGGCATGCCCGGTGCTCACGGCATTGGCCAGGCTGATTGGAGCTGCCCGGTTGCCTTCGACCAGTTGAGTGACGTCATCAGCCGTGCCGGCGATGCCGTCGGCACCGTTGCTGACGCGAATCACCACCTGCGGCATGCCGTTAGGCCCGCGGATGAAGTTGCCGTAGGCATCGGTTGCCAGTAACGGCACGTTGTGCACATCGGCGTCGGTCAGGTTGATACCGAGAATGTCACGGGCCTGGGCCTTGACCACTGCCCAGGTCGCCATGCCATCACCGACGCCATCATCCGCAGTGCCGAAGATGCCATCGGCACCGAGATCGCGGTTGGAAATCAGGTTCCCCGTTGCAACAGGGTCGCCTGCCGCGTTGAGAACGTACTCGCGCAGGAACACCTGATGCGAAGGGTGCGAGCTGTAGGTCTGGCTTTGGTCGACGAACGGCGAGGTGGTATTGGTCTGGCCATCATCGGCCGTGCCGACTACTCCGTCCGCGCCGGCGGTACGCACCGCACGTGACAGCACCATGAAGTTGGTCGGGCTGCCCGGTACGAACAACGGATCGTCCGGTTGCAGCGGGATGAATACGATGTCAGTGGCGCTCTTGGTGACCAGGTCAAGACCGTGGTCGAAGAACTGGCCGAAGAAAGTCATCCACGAGTTGAAGCTGGCGGTCAGGCCGGCGTCCGCTGACTGGTTGGGAAAGAAGAACACATCTTTGTCATCGGCCGTGCCGAATACCCCATCCAGACCGGGGCTGGAGACTATCTCTACGCCATCCTTGAGGACGTCGTCATTACCCGCGCCTACCACGCCGAAGTTGAGCACTCCGTCCAGGCCGGGATCAAAAGCCGAGGCATAGGCCGCCGGGTTGTTGGCGGTCTGGTCGACTACCAGGTTACTGATAATCCGTGGTTGCGGGTCGATCACCGTCCCTGTCCCGACATAATCAGGCAGGAACGAGGGTTCAAGCAGGCGCGGGAAAGCATTGTCCGCGGCGCCAAACTCGCTCTGGCCGGTGACCAGGTTGTTGAGGCTGCCATCAACGGTACGCAGACCGAATGGCACCTGAGTGTTGGGTAGCAAATCACTGAGGCTGGCGCCGTCGGCTTGCGCTTCGGCGATAAAGATTTGTTTGAGGATGAACTCCAGGTCCGACTTGTTGAAATTGGCCATTTTGGATTGCCCTCGATCTGTCTGGGTAAAGGCGCGGGACGAGAAAGTCCTTCCGCGCCAAGTCAAGTGCTGGCTTGTGCAGTTTGTTGGTTTTGTTTTTTAGCGAGAGCTGGCGTTACCCGGAACTCGGGATACGCGCCTGGAATTCGCGTAATGGATTGCTCGCCGCGCGATCAGGCAGAGCGGGTTCGTGCCCTGGGCGGGCCATGGAAACAGGAGGTAAAGGCAAACTTGCTGGTAAGCCCTTTCACTCCGCAAAACAACGAAATGATCAACATGTTCTGCTCCTCCCGGGAAAATCACCGCGCCTTGCGTTGCCAAAACGATGGCAAGCTTCAGGCGGGCGGGCCCCCCGATAACTAAGACTAAAGTTCCATAGCAAACCTTTGTCAATATTACGTCGCTAAAACAGACGACTGGTGTTTGAGGCGCACAACTAGCTGTTTTTAAAAGACATATAGAAAGTTGAGTGCAGGTATAGAGCGAAATGTTATTTCGGAGTGTTTCGCCGCCACCTACGCTCCTGCATAAGGGAGCACCGCAGCGATTTCGGAAGACTCGCCATCCACAGAGCGACCAGCCTGCGTGTGCATAAGCGCTTAAAGGAACTACATTTACTGTTAGCTGTTGCGCCGCAAGGGCAACCGGCTTTTCGCAGTGGGAGGATCACCATGCCCAAGCAGTCGAGCATCCGTTCCGAATTGGCCGACGCCCTTTTTCGCATGCGCCGCAGCTTTTACTCTCTGGCGGGGTTCAGCGGCGTCATAAACGTCATGATGTTGACGCCAGCTATTTATATGTTGCAGGTCTATGATCGAGCCCTGGTCAGTCGCAACGTCACGACGCTGACGATGTTGACTGTGCTGGTAGTGGGTCTGTTCTTGCTGATGTCCACGCTGGAGATGGTCCGCACCCGGGTTCTGATCCGGGTCGGCAACTGCCTCGACATGGACCTCAACCGGCGCATTTTCAACGCAGCATTCGAGCGCAACCTGAGCCGCGCCGGCGGTAATCCGGCCCAGGCCCTGCAAGACCTCGCCCAGGTTCGTCAGTTCGTCACCGGCAATTCCCTGTTCGCGTTCTTCGATGCACCGTGGACGCCGATCTACCTGCTGGTCGCCTATCTGATCCACCCACTGCTCGGACTGCTCACCCTGGTCGGCTCGCTGATCCTGATGGGCCTGGCGTACCTCACTGAAAAGGCGACGCAAAGGCCGCTGGCCGAAGCCAACCAGGCCGCCATGTCCTCCGCCCAATACGCCAACAACAACCTGCGCAATGCCGAGGTCATCGAGGCCATGGGCATGCTGCCGTCGATCAGCAAGCGCTGGTACCTGAGCCATTTGCGCATTCTGGAAATGCAGACCCTGGCCTCCGACCGCGCTGCCTTGATCAGCAGCACCGGGCGTTTCGTGCGGATCACGCTGCAATCCCTGATCCTTGGCGCCGGCGCGCTGCTGGCGATCGAAGGCAAGATCACCCCGGGGATGATGATTGCCTGCTCGATCCTCACCGGCCGTGCACTGGGCCCGGTGGAACAGGTCATCGCGTCCTGGAAGCAACTGCTGGGCTGCCGTTCGGCCTGGGGCCGGCTCAATGAGATGTTGGCTGATTACCCGCGCCGGCCACCGAGCATGTCGCTGCAGCGGCCACAGGGCATGCTGGCGGTGGAGAATGTGTATGCAGGTGCCCCCGGTACCAACAACACGATTCTGCGCGGTGTGGGCTTCAGCCTGGTCCCCGGCGAAAGCCTGGGCATCATCGGCCCATCCGCCTCGGGCAAATCCACCCTCGCCCGCCTGCTGGTTGGCGTCTGGCCGACGCAGGCCGGCAAGGTACGCCTGGACGGCGCGGACATATTCACCTGGAACAAGGCCGAACTTGGCCCCTGGATCGGCTACCTGCCACAGGATGTGGAGCTGTTCGAGGGCAACATTGCCGACAACATTGCGCGATTTGGCGAAGTGGACAGCGAAGCGGTCATCCGCGCCGCCAAGATCACTGGCGTGCACGAAATGATCCTGCGTTTTCCACAGGGTTATGACACCCGCCTGGGCACCGATGGCAGCCCGCTTTCCGGTGGCCAGAAGCAACGTATCGCCTTGGCCCGCGCCCTATATGGCGAGCCCAACCTGATCGTGCTGGATGAGCCGAACGCCAACCTTGATGATATCGGCGAAAAAGCCCTGGTCGATGCGCTGGCCGAACTCAAGGCTCGTGGCGCCACCGTCATCCTGATTTCCCACCGTCCCAACGTACTCTGCGCCGTCGACAAGGTGCTGATGCTGCGTGACGGCGGCGTGCAGATGCTTGGCACGCGCGATGAAGTATTCGCAGCGCTGCGCAAGGCCAGTGTGATGCCTGCAGGCGCGTCGACTCCGCTGGCCTCCGTCAAAGCACGGGAGTGATCGATCATGCAAATGAGCCAACACACCGAAATGATTCCTGCCGATCCCCGCAGCGTAGTCGATCTGGACGTCGGTAAACCCGCGCGCTGGGGCGTGTGGCTGGTGCTCGCCGGCTTCGGCGGTTTCCTCCTGTGGTCCTGGCTGGCGCCGCTGGATGCTGGCGTGGTTGCGACAGGCACGGTCAAAGTCACCAACAATCGCAAAGCCGTGCAGCATCTGAGCGGCGGGACCGTGGAGGCCATTCTCGTTCGCGAAGGCGACCTGGTGAAAAAAGGACAGGAAGTGGTCCGTCTCGACTCGTTGCGTGCTCTTGCCGAGGAGGGTGCAATCAGCGCCCAGTACATCGTCAGCAAGACCGTGGAAAACCGCCTGGAAGCGGAACGTGACGGTCGCGATGTGGTGACCTTCGATCCCGAACTGCTCAAGCGCTTCAAGGGTGATTACCGCCTTGAGGCCGCCATGGACCTGCAACAGCGCCTGCTGGACACTCGCCGTATCGGTCTCGCTGGCGAAATCAGCATCCTGCAGGAGAACCTGGCGGCATCGGCAGTGCAACAAAAGGGCCTGCAGCAGGTCTATGCCGCCCGCGCCTCGCAGATCAACTTCCTCAATCAGGAACTGCAAGGCACCCGCGTGCTGTCGGCCGAAGGCTATGTGCCACGCAACCGCCTGCTCGAACTGGAACGCAGCAATGCCGACCTCTCCGCCGGCCAGGCCGAGAACCTCAACAACATCGCCCGCATACGTAGCCAGACCACCGAAATCAAGCTGCGCATCCTGCAGCGCCAGCACGATTACCTGAAGGAAGTCGAATCGCAGCTGACTGAAACCGCCAAGGAAAACACCACACTGGCCGACCGCTTGCGCTCACTCGACTATGAAGTGACCCACACGGTGATTCGCTCGCCAATCGACGGCATGGTCCAGGGCCTGAGCATTGCCACCGTCGGCGGGGTCATTCAGCCTGGCTTCAAGATCATGGAAATCGTTCCACTCGACCAACCGCTGCAGGTCGACGCGATGATTCCCGTGCAGGCCATCGACAAGATGGTCCCCGGCCTGCCCGTGGACATTTCTTTCCCGGCCTTCAGCCATGCCAAGACGCCCAACATCCCCGGCCGCGTGATGACCATCTCCGCCGACCGCCTGATGGACGAGGAAAGCAAGCAACCGTTCTATCTGGCCCAGGTGGAAGTCACGCCCGACGGCATGAGCCTGCTTGGCAGCAATCACATTCGCCCCGGCATGCCCGCCAGCGTCACCATCAAGACCGGCGAACGCAACATGATGAGCTATCTTCTTAAACCAATGCTCGAACGTGTGGACAGCTCATTCAAGGAACAATGAAATGGACCGTCATTGCCTGCTTTTCTGCCTGCTGGGGTTGGCCCTGCCGGCCAACGCCATGGACCTCAAGCAAGCCTGGGATCTGTTGCAGTACCAGGGCCCTATCTACAAAGCCGCCGTGCATGAAAAAGAGGCCGGCGGCGAAAACCGCGCCATCGGCAAGGCCGGCCTGCTACCGCAGATCAATGCCTCGGGCTACCACAACAAGGTCAATGGCTCCCAAACCCAGAACAAAATCGACAACGATCTGCACTACGACTCCAAGGGCGCCAACGTGCGCCTGCGCCAACCGCTGTTCAACAAACAGAAAATGGCCGAGTACCGCCAGGGTCAGCAGCGCGCCGACTACAGCGACGCGGTGTTCGATGCCAAGAGCCAGGACGCCGCAGTGCGCCTGGCCGAAAGCTATTTCGACGTGCTCCTGGCCAGCGAAACCATCACCCTGGCCAAGTCCAAGCTGACCGCCTTCGATGAGCAACTCGCCTCGGCGAAACGGCGCATGGAACTGGGGGCTGGCACCGTCACCGACATCGACGAGTCGACCGCTCGCCGCGACCTCGCCGAAGCTGAACTGATCGAAGCACAGGACAATCTGGTCAACGCGCGTCGCAAACTCGAGGAATACATCGGTGAAACCCCTGAATCGTTGACCACCTTGCGTCCGACCTTCGATACACCACCGCTGCTACCAAGCAACCTGCAGGACTGGCTGGTCAGGGCCCAGGCCGATAGCCCGCTGATCCATGCACGCCGTTACAGCCGCGACCTCGCCGAAGAAGAAGTCAAGCGCAACAGCGCAGGCCACTGGCCAACACTGGATTTCATCGCCGGCTACACCGCGGGTGAGAGCCAATCGCTTTCCGAGTTGAATCAACGCAACCACTACGGCTCGGTCGGGCTGGAAGTCAATATTCCGTTGTACAGCGGTGGCGGCGTCAGCGCTCTGACTCGCCAGGCCAGTGCCAATAGCGACAAGGCTATGGATGAACTTGACGCCGCGCGACAGGAAGTCATCACCGGAACCACCCGTGAGTATCAAGGCATACTGAGCGGCGCCAAACGCATTCGCGCACTGGAGACGGCCGTAGCGTCCAACGAGCGCTCACTGGCTTCGACACGCAAGGGCTTCAAGGAAGGTGGCACCAGCACCAACTCCGACGTCCTCAATGCCGAAGAGCTGCTCTTCGTTGCACGTCACGATCTGTTCGATGCCAAGGTGCGCTATCTGATGTCGCGCCTGCGCCTGGCCTCTTCGGTGGGCAGCCTGGGCGACGACGACATCGACCAGATCAACAACTACCTCGGCCCGGAACTCTTGGTCACCAAGTAGTAACGCAATACCTGTAGGAGCCGGCTTGCCGGCGATGGACTCAAGTGCGCAGCGTTTATCCAGTTCACACGCGTTATCGTTGACGTCCCTCGCGAGCAAGCTCGCTCCTACAAGGGTCCGTGTGACCTCCAGCCAAAAAATACGTCAGCGTTGAAATTTGCCCACCAAGCCCTTGATTCCCTTTATGCTCGATCCGGTTTCAAATGAAAAGCCACGCCCGGCTCCAGGCTGTAAACTGTTTCCCCATGCGCAAACTTTTGTACCTGACATTCTCCATGGCATTGCTCGCCGCCCTCACGACCTACGCGATGTGGGCTGCGGACCGGCCGGTGGCCCATTACCTTTCGGACCTGCGGATCAATCTGGCTGTCGACCAGGGTACGCCTGCCGATCGTGGCAATTTGCTGGGCATTCAGCCCGAACTGTTTCCTACCGATTATCAAAGCCCCGAGCGCTTGCATCGCAAGCTCGCGGCCTATCTGCAAGCTGCCCAGGACCAGGGTTTGTTGAACGGCAAGACCGTCGTCGTGCTGCCGGAACACGTCGGGACCTGGCTGATGGTCAGCGGCGAGAAGGATGAGTTGTATCAGGCCAGCACCCTCAAGGAGGCCATGAACTGGCTGGCGGTGAGCAATCCCCTGAAGTTCGCCAAGGCGTTGATCAGCGCCGAAGGTGGCAACCGCCTGGACGATGCCCATCTGCGCATGAAAGCCAAGGCGATGGCCAGAGACTACCAGGCACTGTTCGGAGGATTGGCCAGGGAATTCCACGTGACACTGGTCGCAGGCTCCATTGTGCTGCCCGAACCGAGCATCATCGACGGCACCCTGAAAATCGGCCGCGGTGCGCTGTACAACAGCAGTGTAGTGTTCAACAACGATGGCCAGCCAATCGGCCAGCCCCAGCGCCAGATGCACCCGTTCTTCGCACAACAGAACGGGATCAAGGCGAACGGCGAGCACGCGCTCAATGTCGTTGATACTCCCGCAGGAAGGCTGGGTGTATTGATCGGCCACGACAGCTGGTACCCGGAAAACTACCTCAGGCTCAACGACCAGAGCGTTCAACTGGTGGCGGTACCGGCCTTTGTTGCCGGCCGTGGCACTTGGGATCAGCCGTGGCGTGGCTACAGGGGGTCATCAGAGCCAGCCACGGTTGACTTGAAGCCTGGAGAAGTCAGTGAAGGCCAGGCCTGGCAGCGCCTGACCCTCTCGACCCGGATTCCGGCCAGTCAGGCTGTCGCGGGCATGAGTGTGTTCCTGCGGGGTCAATTCTGGGATCAGGGCAGCGCCGGGCACAGTTTCCTCAGCCGCAACGGCCAGCACTTTGCCGACGGCAATGCCCAGGGCGCGCGTTTGCTGAACCTCTGGTTGTAAGCCATGAAACCGCAACCGATGCGCCTCGGCAATCTGTCGGTGGGCTTTGTTCATAGCCTGGCCGATGCCGTGCGCAGTCATGGCGTCGATCCGCAGCCCCTGCTCGATCAATATGGCCTCGATGCCGCGCGCCTGAGCGAAGCCGGTGCCCGCCTGTCGATACCGCGCTACATGCGCCTGGGCCACAGCGCCATTCAACTGACCGACAACCCGGCCCTTGGCCTGCGCATGGGGCAGCTCAGTCGCCTGAGCCAGGCAGGCCTGGCCGGGGTCACCGCCGCCCAGGCGCCGACAGTGCGTGAAGCCGCGCGCTGCCTGATTCGCTTCGAAGCCTTGTATGGTTCAAATTATCGGGGTCAATCCAGTTTTCACGAAGACGCCCAGGGCGCCTGGCTGCGTTTCTATTCGATCAGCCCCTATAACGCCTACAACCGTTTCGTGGTCGATTCGATCATCGCCGGCTGGTTACAGCAGTTATCCAGTGTCAGCCCGGCCCCACTGCGCGCCGAACGCATCGAGATCGAATTCGAAGAACCCGGTTACCGTGCGGCCTATGACGTTTTGGGTGACTGTCCGATTCAGTTTGGCAGTGAACGCAATCAACTGCGCTTGGGCCTGGCAAGCCTCGCCCAGCGCAACCCCGAGCATTGCCCGAGCACCTGGCGACATTTGCTGCAACTGTGTGAGCAGGAGTTGGAGCAACTGACACGCACCCGCAGCCTGCGGGAGCGCATCATCGCGCTGCTGGGACCGTTACTTAATGGCGGCCGGGAACCCGACCTGCAGGAGGTGGCGGCACGCCTGAAGCTGCCGACCTGGACCTTGCGCCGCAAGCTCGTCGAAGAAGGCACGCAATTTCGCGCGATTCTCAACGACACCCGCCGCGACCTGGCCATGACTTACATACGCGACACAGAGCTGGCGTTCGGAGAGATCGCCTACCTGCTGGGCTTTGCCTCAGCCGAAGCGTTTCAACGCGCATTCAAACGCTGGAACGGGCAGACACCCGGCGAATTTCGCCGAAGCCATAGAGAAACAGCCTCAAGCGTCTAGCTGCAAGCGACAAGTTGAAGCTTTAAAGCTCTGTAGCGTCTTCCGCCGGCTCCAGTGGGTCCAGTTCGAAAGCCTGGTACTCGAGCAGCTCTTCTTGATAATCGTCCATTTTTGGATCCCCCCGACATACATTGAAAACGCTTGAATAAATGACCAGCCCCTTGAGCATAAAGTGCCCGCGTGAAAGAAAAATGACGCGGACACGACACTCCGTCGCTACTGAATAAAACGTAGCAGTTGGTCAGGAATTTATCATTGGTTTTTTCGCGGGAAATCGCAGAACTGCGGACTTGCCTGATGCGGGTCAATCATTGGAGTGGCCACAGGATCGGGTCATCTGAGCCGATCCTGTGCAGACACCCTCACTGGCCAGAGACAGGCATCGCCGGAATGGATTCGCTCGGCGGTGGCAAGTCAGTCGGGTTCGGCGGTGGCGTGACGATTTCCGGGGACAGTACGGGCGCGATACTCTCGACCGGTGTGATCGGTGCTGCGTCAGGAGGCGGGGCAACCGGCTCGGAGGAGACAGGCATCGCTTCGGCCGGCGCAGGTGCAGACACTGCCGGCTCTACAGCGGGTGCCGCCGCCGGGGCTGGCGCCAGTGGTGCCGGAGCGGCCTTGGGTTCAGGCATGCCCAGGTCCGTCTTCGGCTTTTCGGTGATGTGCGCAGCCTTTTTCGCTTCCGGCGGCAGGAACAGTTCGACCAGCGCGAAGAAGCGCTCGTAGAACTTGGCAGACGATACGGTTTCGCTGGCGACCTTGACCATCGAGTCATCAGAAGAGCCGATCGGCATCGATACCGAGCCCAATACACCCACACCGAGACTGGCGGAGTTGTTGGTCTTCTTCAGCGCATAACGATCCTGCAGGGCGTTGGCGAACACCGTCGCGTGATGCCCTTCGCTGCCGTCATCGGTACAGACCACACTGAAGCTGATCTCCATGTGGTTCTCGCCGGTCTGCTGGAAGCTCTTGTGACCGCTGACCAGCTTCGAATCGTTGCTGGTGATGATGTAACCCTGGCTCAGCAAGGCGCGACGGGCCGCTTCACAGCTCTGGGTATCGGTGACCGGATAGTTGCGGGAAAAGGTCCCGGAATCATCGAAGTTCTCATGCTCATAGATGGCGGTTTTGTTCGATGAACAACCGGCCGCAGTGGCAAGCACGGCAGCCAGCCCGACAACCCGCATGGGAAATGATTTAAACATTGAACATCCTGAGGAAAACGGTACGGGGCGTATTGTGCAACAGATCGATGCTTAGCGGAGCATCGATCGTGTCTTAAAACAGTTACAGGCTGATTGACCCCGGTTTTGCACAAACGTCACCGCGGCAAATGACGTACGGCCAAACAAAAAGACCCCGGCTTTTCGGCCGGGGTCTCCTGTGCTGCGCTAAACCTGTTCAGGCATCAGTATTTCTTGATGTCTGCCTGGCTTTCCAGCTGCTTGCGATACGCCGCAAAGTCTTGCTGGCCGATACGCGAAGCGAGGTAGCGACGGTACTGCGCTTTCTCTTCTTCGGTCGGCGCCGCTGCTTCGTTCACGCCATTGAGGCGCACGATCATCAGGCTGCCGTCCGCCAGCGTCACGCTGGTGAAGGTCGGCTTGTCCTTGGCCGCAGGCTTCGCCATGCGGAACAGCGCTTGCAGCACAGCAGGGTCAACCCCTTCCTGAGCGCGGGTCGCCGCTTCAGTGACTTTCCAGGCCTGACCGTCGACCGCTTGATCCAACGGGGTCTTGCCATCGCGCAGGCCGGCGATCAGGGCTTCAGCCTTGGTCTTGGCATCGGCGCTGGCGTGTTCCTTGGCCAGTTGCACGCGGATCGCGGCAGAAACGCTTTCCAGCGGCAATTGCGAAGGCTTCAGGTGCTCCTTGGCACGCAACACGACCACGGTTTCCGGATCGAGCTCGATGGCGGTGCTGTTCGCGCCCTCATCCAGGACTTCCGGGCTGAACGCGGCAGTGATCACGGCACGGTTGGCGGCAATACCCTCACCGCCTTCACGGCCGAACGGCTTGGACGTGTGCACGGTCAGTTTCAGGTCCTGCGCCGGCTGAGCCAGATCGGACGCTTCGAACGAGGCGTCTTCCAGTTGCTTGCTCGCCTCAACGAAACGCTGCTCGACCTGTTGGGTTTTCAGGCCACGGGTCAGCTTGTCTTTCAGGCTGGCGAACGTTGGCACTTCTGGTGCTTCCACACCCAACAGCTTGATCAGGTGGAAACCGAAGTCAGTGCGAACCGGTGCAGAGACCTGGTCCTTGGTCAACGAATACAGGGCTTTTTCGAACGCCGGGTCGTAGACGCCAGGACCGGCATAACCCAGGTCGCCGCCGTTGTTCGCCGAACCAGGATCCTGGGAGAATTCCTTGGCCAGCGCCTCGAATTGCTCACCCTTGGCCAGACGGGCCTGGATCTCTTCGATCTTCGCCTTGGCTTGCGCCTCGGTGGTCTTGTCGTTCACTTCAATCAGAATATGCGCAGCCCGGCGTTGCTCGGACAGGTTGGCGATTTCTTTCTGATAGGCCGCCTGCAGGTCTTCGTCGTTGACGCTGACCTGGTCGAAGAAGGAAGCCTTCTTCAGCTCGAGGTAATCGATGACCACCTGATCCGGCGTCATGAATTCCTTGGCGTGTTCGTCGTAATAGGCCTTGACCTCATCGTCGGTCAGCTTCACGGCTGCCGGGTCGGCCTTGATGTTCAGGGAGGCGAAATCGCGGGTCTGTTTTTCCAGACGGGCAAACGCCAGTACCTGTGCATCGGTCACGAAACCGCTACCTGCCAGGCCGGCACGCAGCTGACCAATCAGCATTTCCTGAGCCAGCATCTGGCGGAATTGCATGCGGGTATAGCCGAGTTGGCGAATCACCTGATCGAAACGATCGGAACTGAATTTGCCATCAACCTGAAACTCTGGTGTTTGCAGGATGACCTGATCCAGCGCTGCTTCGGAAAAAGCGAACTTCGATTTTTCTGCGCCTTGCAGCAGCAGCTTGCGATCGATCAGGCCCTTGAGAGCCGATTCACGCAACATTTTTTCATCCAGCAAGGAAGCATCGAAATCCTTGCCCAGCTGTTGCATGAGCTGGCGGCGTTGCATATCGACCGCCTGGCTCAGCTCGTTCTGGCTGATTTCATCGCCGTTGACCTTGGCCGCATCATTACTGTGCGACGTGGCTTTGAAAATGGCGTCGAAACCGGTCAAGGCCATCAGAACAACGATGACCCCGATAATAGTCTTGGCAATCCAGCCTTGTGAATTGTCCCTGATATTCTGCAGCATGCGTCCCCCAGAAACGGTTGAACTTCAAAATTAGGCAACCGTGGAGCGTGGGTAGAATCCGGATAGAAGAAAGGCGCATCCGAGGATGCGCCTTCTCGTAACTGGCGGAGCGGATCGAGGGCTCGAACTGGCGACCCTCGGTGTCTTGAACCGGCGACCTGCAGTCAGGACTGCCGCTCCGCTGCCAAGTCAGGCATGACCCCGACCCGGATGGGTAAAAACCTGAATCGAACTTAGTTGACAGCTTCTTTCAGTGCTTTACCGGCTTTGAAACCTGGTTTTTTGGCTGCTGCGATTTCCAGCGTCTTACCGGTCTGTGGGTTACGACCAATGCGAGCTGGGCGATCAGTTACGGAGAAAGTACCGAAACCAACCAGAACAACAGAGTCGCCAGCCTTGAGAGCGCCAGTGACGGATTCGATTACAGCGTCCAGCGCACGGCCAGCAGCAGCTTTCGGGATATCAGCGGATGCAGCGATAGCATCAATCAGTTCCGACTTGTTCACTCTAAGTCCCCTTATATCTATTTGAGTATGATTCTAAGTTTTTTTGGTGAAAGCAAAAACGAGTGCTGAATGGCCTACAGACACTTAAGAGCCGCTTTATAACAAGGGCTCTAAAAAGCTGTCAAGAAAGCCCCCCCAGGTAAATACGTACTAATGCGTGCTAATTCTTTCCTTAGAATCTGCGTCGCGTTTCTCATCCTTCGCGACTATCTCCGGAGCCACGTCCGGCAAGGGCTCCGGCGCGTATTGCAACGCAATTTGCAGGACCTCGTCAATCCATTTAACCGGTTTAATCTGTAGATCCTGCTTGATATTGTCCGGAATCTCTTTGAGATCGCGCACATTCTCTTCAGGAATGATCACCGTCTTGATTCCGCCACGGTGCGCTGCAAGCAGTTTTTCTTTCAAACCGCCAATCGCCAGTACCTGACCACGCAAAGTGATTTCGCCGGTCATGGCCACATCCGCGCGTACCGGAATGCCGGTCAATGCCGAAACCAGGGCCGTGCACATGCCTACACCAGCGCTAGGGCCGTCTTTAGGGGTCGCCCCTTCCGGCATATGGATGTGCGTGTCGCGCTTCTCGTGGAAGTCCAGGGGAATGCCCAGGCTCTTCGCCCGGCTGCGAACAACGGTCAAGGCAGCGGTGATCGACTCGACCATCACGTCCCCCAGGGAACCGGTCTTGATCAACTGGCCCTTGCCCGGTACCACAGCGGCTTCAATGGTCAGCAACTCGCCGCCCACCTGAGTCCACGCCAGGCCGGTCACCTGACCGATCTGATCCTGCTGCTCGGCCAGGCCGTAGCGGAATTTACGCACGCCGAGGTAATGCTCCAGATCGTCCACAGTGACCTTCACCGAGAAGCGTTTTTCCAGTGCATGCTCTTTAACCGCCTTGCGGCAAACCTTGGCAATCTGGCGCTCCAGCCCACGCACACCGGCTTCGCGGGTGTAGTAACGGATGATATCGCGGATCGCTTCGGCGTCGAATTCCAGCTCGCCTTTCTTCAAACCGTTGGCAGTGATCTGCTTCGGCGAAAGGTATTTGACGGCAATGTTGATCTTCTCGTCTTCGGTGTAGCCCGGCAGACGGATCACTTCCATCCGGTCCAGCAACGCCGGCGGGATGTTCATCGAGTTCGAGGTGCACAGGAACATCACATCGGACAGGTCGTAATCGACTTCCAGATAGTGATCGTTGAAGTTGTGGTTCTGCTCGGGATCGAGCACTTCCAGCAACGCCGATGCCGGATCGCCACGCATGTCGCTGCCCATCTTGTCGATTTCATCGAGCAGGAACAGCGGGTTGCGGACACCCACTTTTGTCATCTTTTGAATCAATCTTCCTGGCATCGAACCGATGTAAGTACGGCGATGACCACGAATTTCCGCTTCATCACGCACGCCACCGAGGGCCATGCGCACGAATTTGCGGTTGGTGGCGTGAGCGATCGACTCCGCCAGGGACGTTTTACCCACCCCCGGAGGACCGACCAGGCACAACACCGGACCACGAATTTTCTTCACGCGTTTTTGCACGGCGAGGTATTCGAGGATGCGCTCCTTGACCTCTTCCAGGCCGTAGTGGTCGGCATCCAGAATGTCTTCTGCCCGTGCGAGGTCCAGGCGCACCTTGCTCTGGGCCTTCCACGGCACCTGAACCAGCCAGTCGATATACGAACGCACCACGGTCGCTTCCGCGGACATCGGCGACATCTGCTTGAGCTTGTTCAGTTCGGCCGTCGCCTTGGCCAGCGCGTCTTTCGGCAGGCCAGCGGCATCGATACGCTTTTTCAGGTCTTCGACTTCGTTGTGACCCTCGTCGCTGTCGCCGAGCTCTTTCTGAATGGCCTTCATCTGCTCATTCAGGTAGTACTCGCGCTGACTGCGCTCCATTTGTTTCTTGACGCGCCCACGAATGCGCTTTTCAACTTGCAGCAGATCGATTTCGGCATCCAGCAACGCCAGGACGTGCTCGACCCGGGCCGACAGATCGATGATTTCGAGGATTTCCTGCTTCTGCTCGATCTTCAGGGCCATGTGTGCGGCCATGGTGTCGACCAGGCGGCCTGGCTCATCGATGCTGTTGAGCGACGACAGGACTTCAGCCGGGACTTTCTTGCCCAACTGCACGTATTGTTCGAACTGCGACAGCAGGCTGCGAACGAACACTTCCGACTCGCGCTCTGGCGCGTCGACTTCGTCGATCAGGGAGACTTCGGCACGGCAGTGGCCGTCCACTTCGCTGAAGCGCTCCACGGCGCCCCGCTGCTCACCCTCGACCAGAACCTTGACCGTGCCGTCAGGCAGCTTCAGCAGCTGCAGAACGGTGGCAATTGTACCAACGCGATACAGGGCATCTTCACCGGGATCATCGTCAGCCGGGTTTCTCTGGGCCAGCAGCAAAATCTGCTTGTCGCCCGTCATCGCAGCCTCGAGGGCTTCGATGGATTTCTCGCGCCCCACGAACAGCGGGATAACCATGTGCGGATACACAACGACATCACGCAATGGCAGGAGAGGCAATTCGATGGTTGTCTTCATGATTTCGCCTCTACGGCGGCCATAAGGCCGGAAACAGATGGAAGTAAGCTTGAAACCAAGATGGGGGTAGCCTTCAAAAAAAACAAGCACAAAGACTGTGTAAAACGCGCAAAAAGCAAAGGGGCCCGAAGGCCCCTTCTTTGTACCGGCTGCGTGACGCTTAAGCGTCTGGCGCGGCCTTGGCGGTCGGCTCACTGTTTTCGTAGATATACAGTGGCTTGGACTTGCCTTCTATCACGCTTTCATCGATCACTACTTTGCTCACCTCAGATTGCGAGGGGATTTCATACATAGTATCGAGCAATACACCTTCGAGAATCGAACGCAGGCCACGGGCACCGGTTTTACGCTCCAGGGCACGCTTGGCGACCGATTTCAGAGCATCGGAACGGAATTCCAGATCAACGCCTTCCATCTCGAACAGCTTGGCATACTGCTTGGTCAGAGCATTTTTCGGCTCGGTGAGGATCTGCATCAATGCAGCCTCGTCAAGCTCGTCCAGCGTCGCGAGGACTGGCAGACGACCGACGAATTCCGGGATCAGACCGAACTTGACCAGATCGTCAGGCTCGACTTCACGCAGGGACTCACCGACTTTCTTGCCCTCTTCCTTGCTGCGCACTTCTGCGTTGAAGCCGATGCCGCCCTTGGTGGAACGGTTTTGAATAACCTTTTCCAGACCAGAGAACGCACCACCGCAGATGAACAGGATGTTACGGGTGTCGACCTGCAGGAATTCCTGCTGCGGATGCTTGCGACCACCTTGAGGCGGAACGGAAGCAACCGTGCCTTCGATCAACTTGAGCAGGGCCTGCTGCACGCCTTCACCGGAAACGTCCCGGGTGATCGACGGGTTGTCAGACTTGCGCGAAATCTTGTCGATTTCATCGATATAGACAATGCCCATCTGGGCTTTTTCTACGTCGTAATCGCACTTCTGCAGCAGCTTCTGAATGATGTTCTCGACATCCTCACCCACGTAACCTGCCTCGGTGAGGGTGGTTGCGTCAGCGATGGTGAACGGAACGTTCAGCAAGCGGGCCAGTGTTTCGGCAAGCAAGGTCTTACCCGAGCCTGTCGGGCCGATCAGCAGGATGTTGCTCTTGCCGAGTTCGACGTCGTCATTCTTTTTGTCACGCTGATTAAGGCGCTTGTAGTGGTTGTACACCGCTACGGCCAGAACCTTTTTCGCACGCTCCTGACCAATCACATACTGATCAAGGATGCCGCTGATTTCTTTAGGCGAAGGCAATTTATGCGCGCTGCTTTCGGCCTGTGCTTCCTGCACCTCCTCGCGGATGATGTCGTTGCACAGGTCGACGCACTCGTCGCAGATAAAGACCGAGGGGCCGGCAATCAATTTGCGCACTTCATGCTGGCTTTTGCCACAGAAGGAGCAATAGAGCAGCTTGCCGTTGTCCTCGCCGTTGCGGGTGTCAGTCATTCGTTCGATCCAAATCCGATAGGCTTGCAACACAAGATGAAGGCTATTGCGGGCTTTTTCAAGCCCGCAGGTGTCGGACCTGCCGACCAACCCTATTTTGAGCTGCTTATTTTAAGCAGGGCGCTGGCTGATCACTTCGTCGATCAACCCGTACTCACGCGCGGCGTCCGCACTCATGAAATTGTCACGGTTGGTGTCGCGCTCGATTTCTTCAAGAGTGCGCCCGCTGTGCTTGGCCATCAGCGTGTTGAGACGCTCACGAATAAAGAGGATTTCCTTGGCATGGATTTCGATATCCGACGCCTGGCCCTGGAAACCGCCCAGTGGCTGGTGAATCATCACACGCGAGTTCGGCAGGCAGTAACGCTTGCCTTGGGCACCGGCCGTCAGCAGGAATGCGCCCATGCTGCACGCCTGACCGATACAAGTGGTCGACACGTTGGGTTTGATGAACTGCATGGTGTCGTAGATCGACATGCCCGCCGTCACCGAACCGCCCGGGGAGTTGATATAGAGATGGATGTCCTTGTCCGGGTTTTCCGCTTCAAGGAACAGCAGTTGCGCACAGATCAGGTTGGCCATGTAGTCCTCTACCGGACCAACCAGAAAGATCACTCGCTCCTTGAGCAGGCGCGAGTAGATGTCGTAGGCGCGCTCGCCACGAGCGGACTGCTCGACAACCATCGGGACCAGGCCGCCTGCGGCCTGGATATCAGAGTTCTGCTGAATATACGAATTACGGAACATGCTCTGCAGTCACTCCCAAATAGTTATGTCTTGAATACGCATAAGCCAGCACGAAGGCTGGCTTATGGTGTTTGCTTCTTACCGCAAAAGTGATCAGTCGGCTTGTGGTGCTTCTACCGGCTTGACTGCTTCTTCGTAAGAGACCGACTTGTCGGTCACGCTAGCCTTCTGCAGAACAGTATCCACAACTTGCTCTTCCAGCACAACCGAACGAACTTCGTTCAGTTGCTGGTCGTTTTTGTAGTACCAGGACACAACTTGCTCAGGCTCCTGGTAGGCCGAAGCCATTTCCTGAATCATCTCGCGAACGCGGGCTTCGTCAGGCTTCAGGTCGAACTGCTTGACCACTTCAGCCACGATCAGACCCAGCACTACGCGACGCTTGGCTTGCTCTTCGAACAGCTCGGCCGGCAGTTGGTCAGGCTTGATGTTGCCGCCGAACTGCTGAACAGCCTGCACGCGCAGACGGTCAACTTCATTGGACAGCAGAGCCTTTGGCACTTCGATCGGGTTGGTGGCCAGCAGACCATCCATTACCTGATTCTTGACCTTGGATTTGATCGCCTGACGCAGCTCGCGCTCCATGTTCTTGCGAACTTCGGCACGGAAGCCTTCCAGACCGGTTTCCTTGATGCCGAATTGAGCGAAGAATTCTTCGGTCAGCTCTGGCAGCTTTGGCTCGGAAACGGTGTTGACGGTCACGGTGAACTCGGCGGTTTTACCAGCCAGGTCCAGGTTCTGGTAGTCCTCAGGGAAAGTCAGGTTCAGAACGCGTTCTTCACCGGCTTTTGCGCCAACCAGGCCATCTTCGAAACCAGGGATCATGCGGCCGGAACCCAGAACCAGCTGAGTACCCTTGGCAGAACCGCCAGCGAACACTTCACCGTCGACTTTGCCGACGAAATCGATGTTCAGCTGGTCTTCGTTCTGGGCAGCGCGATCGGCCACTTCGAAACGGGTGTTCTGCTTGCGCAGGATGTCCAGCATCTTGTCCAGATCGGCGTCAGCCACGTCAGCGCTCAGGCGCTCGACGGTGATACCTTCGAAACCGGCAACGGTGAACTCAGGGAACACTTCGAATACGGCTACGTATTCCAGGTCCTTGCCCGCTTCCAGGGACTTAGGCTCGATCGAAGGCTGACCAGCCGGGTTCAGCTTCTGCTCAACCACAGCTTCGTAGAAGGAAGACTGGATCACGTCGCCTACAGCTTCCTGACGAGCGTCAGCACCGAAACGGCGCTTGATTTCGCTCATTGGCACTTTGCCTGGACGGAAGCCAGCAATCTTGGCCTTTTGGGCGGTCTGCTGCAGACGCTTGTTGACCTGGCTCTCGATGCGCTCAGCCGGCACGGTGACGCTCATGCGGCGCTCAAGAGCAGTAGTATTTTCAACAGAAACTTGCATGGATATTCCTCGTTGCACAGACGTTAGCCGGCCGTTTCCGACCCCAGAATCAAGGGCATGCATTCTAGTGGGTCAAACTCAAGAAGTCACCCTACTGAAAACGGGTAAAAAAGCAGCAGGCAATTTATAGGTGCGAATGCACGAATGCACCTCGCCCCGATGGCAAATACAACCAATCACGCCAGGGCTCTGCGCCAACCCTTCCTATATAGAAGAGGTCGCCAATCATCTCCCTGACAGCCGATCTCGCAAGCAAGGCCGGCGGACAGGACGGCATCATCGAGAAACATAAATACGACGAAACGCCCTACCCCTGCGACCCGGAACCTGCGGCCGCTGAAACAAAAAAGGCGCCAGACTTTTCAATCTGGCGCCTTTCGAAATATGGGGTGGACGATGGGGATCGAACCCACGACAACGGGAGTCACAATCCCGTGCTCTACCAACTGAGCTACGCCCACCATATTGCCTGTTAAAGAAGCCAAACAACTTCTTTATGAAGCTCCAGCCAGGCCGACAGCCTGAGTGAAGCTTTATTTGGTGCGGATGAAGAGACTCGAACTCTTACGCCTCGCGGCGCTGGAACCTAAATCCAGTGTGTCTACCAATTCCACCACATCCGCGGATGAAGCCTTTTAAAGCAAAGGCGCCAGACTGTTAATCTGGCGCCTTTCGAAATATGGGGTGGACGATGGGGATCGAACCCACGACAACGGGAGTCACAATCCCGTGCTCTACCAACTGAGCTACGCCCACCATATCGCGCTACTTGTGCCAAAGTTGCCTAATGGCGCACCCGGCAGGACTCGAACCTGCGACCATCCGCTTAGAAGGCGGATGCTCTATCCAGCTGAGCTACGGGCGCCTTGTTAGCTGTAACCTTGGAGGACTACAAACTAAGTGCTTTCCAGTCTCGCAGAACCGTAATCCCGCTCAACCTTCTTAACCAGTGCTAGGCTGTGCCCGACAAGTGCGACGAATAGTATAGAGCCCCCTGAAGGTCGTCAAATCATTTTTAAAAAAAATTCATTTAATTAAAGGAGTTAGGGGAATTTGCAGACCAAGCGCCTTTGCCCTCACCGCATGACATGCGAGAATGCGTTCTCTTTTTTCCCCTCTCGATGGTTAATCACGCGCAATGACTGCACAACTAATCGACGGCAAATCGATCGCCGCCAGCCTGCGCCAGCAGATCGCCCAACGTGTCACCGAGCGTCGCCAGCAAGGCCTGCGCACGCCCGGCCTTGCGGTGATCCTGGTCGGCAGCGATCCTGCCTCTCAGGTTTATGTCTCGCACAAGCGTAAAGACTGTGAAGAGGTCGGCTTTCTATCCCAAGCTTATGACCTGCCTTCCGAAACCACTCAAGAAGCGCTGACCGATCTGATCGATCGCCTGAACGACGATCCTGCAATCGACGGCGTTCTGCTGCAGCTTCCGCTACCTGAACACCTGGACGCCTCCAAACTGCTGGAGCGCATTCGCCCGGATAAAGACGTCGACGGTTTCCATCCTTATAACGTCGGTCGCCTGGCCCAGCGCATTCCGCTGCTGCGCCCATGCACCCCCAAAGGCATCATGACCCTGCTGGAAAGCACCGGGGCCGATCTCTACGGGATGGATGCCGTGGTTGTCGGTGCGTCCAATATCGTTGGCCGCCCGATGGCCATGGAACTGCTGCTGGCCGGTTGCACCGTAACCGTGACCCACCGCTTTACCAAGGACCTGGCCGGCCATGTCGGCCGTGCGGACCTGGTTGTCGTCGCCGCCGGCAAGCCGGGCCTGGTCAAGGGCGAATGGATCAAGGAAGGCGCGATCGTGATCGATGTCGGCATCAACCGTCAGGACGACGGCAAGCTGGTCGGTGACGTGATCTACGAAACCGCCCTGCCCCGCGCCGGCTGGATTACTCCGGTACCGGGCGGCGTAGGTCCGATGACCCGTGCCTGCCTGCTGGAAAACACCCTGTATGCCGCTGAAACCTTGCACAGCTGAGTTTCAACGCAGACGCTGACAGCGAAACAAGGAACCCCGCCCCTGGCGGGGTTTTTTTTGCCTGCGAAACATCTCGACCATCCGCCGGAAAATGACATTTTTTTCATGTTTCTCAGGACTTTCACCTGTTACTTGAACAACCATCGACAGTTATTCAGCCATACTCCAGAATGTCGCGCTTTTCAGGAAACAGCCCGTTACAAAACGGCTTATCAACACTTTACGAGTCTGCCAGCGTGAAAATCCGTCTTTCCATCCTGAGCCTATTTATTGCAGTTGCAGGGACTTTCATCACGCCAATCGCCAGCGCTGGCGAAACCACCGCTGCGCCGCGAGATACCACACTCAAGCTCGCTTCCGGCAGCTCCTTGCTGTTGGACATGCAGACCAACAAAGTCATCTATGCCAGCAATCCTGACGTAGTGGTGCCGATCGCCTCCGTCAGCAAGTTGATGACTGGCCTGGTCGTGGTTGAATCCCGGCAGAACATGGACGAATACATCGACGTCAACATCAGCGATACACCGGAAATGAAAGGCGTGTTCTCCCGGGTCAAGCTGCGCAGCGAACTGCCGCGCCGGGAAATGCTGCTGATTGCCCTGATGTCCTCGGAAAACCGCGCCGCCGCCACTCTGGCGCACCACTATCCGGGCGGCTATGCCGCGTTCATTGCCGCGATGAACGCCAAGGCAAGGGCCCTGGGCATGACCAACACACACTTCGTCGAACCGACGGGTCTCTCGCCGCGCAACGTGTCGACCGCTCGCGACTTGAGCAAATTGTTGATTGCCGCGCACAAGTACCCGCTGCTGACCGAGCTGAGCACGACCAAGGAAAAAACCGTCTCGTTCCGTAAACCCAACTACAGCCTGGGCTTTCGCAACACCGACCATTTGGTCCGCAAGCCGGACTGGGACATCCAACTGACAAAAACCGGTTTCACCAACGAAGCCGGTCACTGCCTGGTGCTGGTGACCCGAATGGGTAACCGCCCGGTGGCCCTGGTGATCCTTGACGCCTATGGCAAGTACACCCATTTTGCCGATGCCACGCGCATGCGTAATTGGGTAGAAAGCGGAAAGAGCGCAGACGTGCCTTCCGTAGCCTTGCAGTACAAGGCAGACAAGAACCTCAAGCAGCGCCAGACCGGCGTGGTTGAAGCGTCGAAGTAAGCAACGACGAATAAAAAAGGATCTTCACGCATTCCCGGGAAACTGTAGGAGCCGGCTTGCCGGCGATGGACTCAAGTGCACCGCGTTTATCCAGTTCATACGCGTTATCGTTCACGACCATCGCTGGCAAGCCAGCTCCTACAAGAGACCGCGTCCGAGTTGACAATGAGGGGGCCTCCAAACCAGTGAAAGGCCCGAAAAAAGCCCCGAACATTCGGGGCTTTTTTCCATCGCAGAATCAATCGTTAGGCAGCGGCATCTGGTCGTCATCCGGAATGCCATCCCCTTTGCTAGGGTCTCGCCAGCCCTGCGGATGCTCGATTGGCACCACTGTCGGCCGCGCCAGTGGATCGCGCAGCGGGCTGTCCGGATCCAGCACCGGGTCAATGTCCTCTTGCGGCGTAGTTGGGACAGTTTCCGGACGTTTATCGTCGAAACTGGAATCATTGGACATACGCACCTCCATTGGACCTAAGGTTTCAGATCACCCAGTGGATCGTAGGGCTTGGCCGGAGCCTTGGGGTTGTCACCCGGCTTCACATCCCTCGGCGCCTTGGCGGGTCCGATCGGGTCGACCTGTGGATCGGCAAGGTCCGGGGAATCGGGATCGAAACCCAGCTCATCGCCGGAAGAATGTTCAGACGAGTGCGGACCGACGGGCGTGGTGGAATGAGCCATGGGCGCCTCCTGATCTCGGCCCGAAGAATGGTCCGGGCCGTTAAAGATCAGAGGCTGGCGACGAGCGATGGTGCCCGCCGGGTGACCAACGGACTTAGTGTGCGGCCAAGGCTTTTTTCGCCTTCGCGGCCGCTTGTTCCTGGCCGGCCTGAGCCACATCGTTGGCGGCCTTGAGCCAACGCTGCTGATCGACCTGAGCCGGGATTTGCGTCGGATTCTGAATCAGCACGGCCCAACCACCGGCGTCCTTGAACGCGGACTCGAAGGAACTGAAGCTCATCAGTTCGCGGCGATTCATCCCGGCGCGCAACAGGACCGTCTGTTTCTGGCGATTGTAGCCGGCCAGAATGGCGTAACGCGGTTCGGCCCACATCGCCGAGCCTTCAGTAAAACGCACCATTACCGGATAACCGGCGGCGACTTGCGTCAACAAGGCCGCAAGGTTGCTGTCGAGGGGATAAACGACCATCCCGTACTCGCGGGCCAGGTTCTGCATGTTCTGTTGCAACTGAGCTTCGCCCCCCGGCAGATGCAAGGGCTTGTCGAGCAAACCCGGGGTGATCACGATGCCCTGCTGGGACAGCATGCTGGCCAGTACCTGGGGCCCGCTTTGATAGGCATCGCCCCGATAGAACCGGCCGCTGAGTTCGACACGCTCCGGCAAACGCTTGATCTCGGGCGCAACGCTGCCGGCACAGCCCGCCAGGCTTGCCACGCAACCGGCGATCAGCATGGTCGACAAAATTCGAGAAAATACCCGCACCATCATCGCTCTCTTGTTCAGGTTCAGACGCCGGGCAATCCCATTCCCGGCTTGGTCGTCGATCATAGGGCGCCGCGCCGCAACGGTATAGCTTTAAACGGCAGTCGAGCGCTGTCGATAGAGCAAACTGGTTAGTGTCTGTCGACTTTCGGTCAATAGCCTGAAATACAGCAACGGCTAGACTGTTCCCTAAAGAGACGACAGCGAAGCGTGTGCCCGCAGCAGGGCAAAGAGGAGGCACAGATGAGCCTGACCATGATCATTGTGATGTTGATTGGCGGATGGCTGGCGGTAGCCGCCGCCATGCTGTGGGGCGTGCTGCGCATTACTCGTCGCCACCATCACCCTGCCCCGCCAGCCACTGCGCCAGAAGAGACGCGCAGCCCACACGCCAACGCTCACTGATCAGTTTTTTGCCTCACACAAACGAAAACGGCCGCCTGGGTTCAGGCGGCCGTTTCGTATTTATCCAGCGTCAAGCGTCAGCGTTTACCTGCTTCTGCCGGGCCCGGCGGGACATCATGTTCAACACCTCGATCGAAGCCGAGAATGCCATGGCCGCATAGACGTAGCCTTTCGGTACGTGGGCGCCGAAACCTTCGGCAATCAGCGTCATGCCGATCATGATCAGGAAGCCCAGGGCCAGCATCACCACCGTCGGGTTGTCGTTGATGAACTTGGCCAACGGATCAGCCGCCAACAACATCACCAGTACCGACACCACCACCGCAATGACCATGATCGGCAAATGCTCGGTCATGCCGACAGCGGTAATGATGCTGTCGATGGAGAACACCATGTCCAGCATCAGGATCTGACCGATCGCGGCAGCGAAGCCCAGGGTCACGGTCGAGGTCGCCGTCTTCGGATCTTCCGGTGCCGGGTCCATGCTGTGATGGATCTCGGTGGTCGCCTTCCACAACAGGAACAGGCCACCGGCGATCAGGATCATGTCTTTCCAGGAGAACGCGTGGCCGAGAATCTCGATCACCGGCGCAGTCAACTGGACGATGAACGCGATGGTGCTCAGCAAGCCCAGGCGCAGGATCAACGCCATGCCGATACCAATGCGCCGTGCCCGCTGTCGATTGTGCAAAGGCAGCTTGTTGGTCAGGATCGAGATGAAGATCAGGTTGTCGATGCCGAGCACGATTTCCATCACGATCAGGGTGGCGAGGGCGACCCAGGCGGTGGGGCTGGCGGCAAGTTGTAAAAGGTAGTCCATGGGTCAGTCCTGACTCGTTGTAATGCGGTTTAGATTTCCTGGGAAGAAGATTCGGATTTTTCCGCATCTTTATCCGATGATTCTTTTTTGCCACTGCCGGTGGCATCGCTGAGCGCCTGTTCGGCGGCCTTGTGAGTATCGTCAATCGCCTGTTTGGCGCTTTCGGCAGCCTTGCCCATCAACTGCTGCGCGCTTTTCTCGGCCTGGTCGCAACCGGCCAGTACGAGTAAAGACGTGATTAGCAGTGCCGTGGTTTTCAGCTTCATGATGCATTCCTCGATAGAACGAACGGGACCGAAACGATGGCCCGTTGATAGCGATGCATTCTAGGGAACTGAATACTTCAGGAAAATTCGTATTTTTAGCGGTTATACTTCGGTTTTTACGAACTGTAGATCGCCATGCTCAACTACCGGCAATTGCATTACTTCTGGGTGGTGGCCAAGACCGGCAGCATCGTGCGTGCCTGCGAGCAGCTCAATCTCACGCCACAAACCATCAGCGGGCAGATTTCATTACTGGAACAGACCTTTGGCATCGAATTGTTTCGGCGCGTCGGACGGCAACTCGAACTGACCGAGGCCGGACGCCAGGCCCTGCCCTACGCCGAGCAAATGTTTCAGCTGGGGGGTGAACTGGAACTGATGCTGCGGGCACAACCCAATGAGCAGCAGATTCTGTTTCGTGTCGGTGTGGCCGACGTGGTGCCCAAATCCATCGTCTATCGCCTGATCGCACCGACCATGGAGCTGAGCGAACCGCTGCGCATCACGTGCCGCGAAGACAAGCTTGAGCGTTTGTTGGCCGACCTGGCGATCCAGCGCCTGGACCTGGTGATATCCGACAGCCCGATGCCGTCGCACCTGGACATCAAGGGCTACAGCCAGAAACTCGGTGAGTGCGGGATCAGCTTCTTCGCCACCCCGGAGCTGGCGGCACGTTATGGACACGACTTCCCGCGCAATCTGCACGGTGCGCCGCTGCTGATTCCCGGCCCGGAAACCGTGGTGCGCAGTCGCTTGCAGCGCTGGTTCGCCGAGCAGCAGATCCAGCCGCAGATTGTCGGTGAGTTCGACGACAGCGCCCTGATGCAGGCCTTTGGCCAATCCGGCAGCGGGATTTTCATCGGTCCGAGCGTGATCGCCGATGAAGTGAAACGCCAATGTGGCGTAGAGGTGATTGGCCAGACCGACGCGGTGAGCGAGTCGTTCTATGCCATTTCAGTGGAGCGCAAGGTCAAGCACCCCGGCATTGTTGCCATTACCGAAGGTGCCCGACGCGAGCTGTTTACAGCGCTGTAACCTCTTCACGCGGCTTGAAGGTCATCAGCGCGATGGCCAGCAGGATCGAAGCCAGAATGAAAGCGGCCGCCGCAAAACCAAGGCCTTGCAGGCCGACGCTGTCGATCACCCGGCCACCGATCATCGCGCCCAGGCCGATACCGAGGTTGGCCCCGGCGATGTTCAGCGACGCGGCGAACGCCGGCGCCTCGGGCGCGGCTTTCATCAGGCGCACATGGCTGACCAGGAACAACGCTGCCTGGGTTACGCCCCAGATGCCCATGGCCGCCGCCAGGCCGAGCGGCGAATGAATGTTCGGCACCAGTGCCACCAGGCCGGCAATCATGAACGCGCAGAACATCATCGACGCCATCAGCGGATGACGATCCACCGCCCGGCCGCCCAGGGAGTTGCCGATCAGCCCGACCGCGCCGAAGCCCATGAGACACCAGCCGACCACCGTACCGTTGAAACCGGCCAGGCGCTCAAGAATGTCCGCCAGATAGGTGTAGGCGGTGAACATGCCGCTGAACACAATCACCGACAGCAGCACATGCCCCAGCATCAGCGGACTGCGCAGGATCTTGAACTGCGACCGGAAGCTCACCTGATGCTGATGCAGATTGGTTTTCGGCAGGTAGATAAACAGCAGCAACGCCTTGGCAAAGGCGATGACTGCCAGAATCGCGAAGGCGCTGCGCCAGCCGAACGCATCGGAAATCAGCGTGCCCACCGGAATGCCGAACACCGTGGCGCAGACAATGCCGAAGCCGATCTTGGCGATGGCGCGCCCGGCGTAATCCGGCCCGACGATGTCCACCGCCGTCTCGCTGGCCAGTGCCCAGAACACCGGCAGCCCCAGCGCCGGGATCAACCGGGCAAAGGCCATCACCCAGATGTTCGGCGCCAGTGCCGCCAGCGTGTTGGCCAGGCCAAACATGATCAGCACCGAGATGAACAGCTTGCGCCGTTCGAAGCGGGCGAAGTATGCCGTCAGGAACGGCCCGAACGCGGCCACGGTGAAAGCGAACAACGTCACCAGCAAACCGGCCTGCGGGATGCTGACGTCCAGGTCCCGGGCGATGGCCGGTAACAGGCCGACGATGATGAATTCCGTGGTCAGCACCGTGAAACCGGCGGCAGACAACAGAAGAATGGGCAACAGCATGCAGAACTCCAGAAAAAACGACGACACCAGCGATAGCCCGAAGGCCCACTGGCAGACATGAAAATGAGGATGGCGAATCTTAACAGAGTGTTTCCGCACGCGGTTGCACGAACCTGCCTATCTCGTTGAATACCATGGTGGCAGTTCGTCACAGGTCTGAAAGATCGTGCCCACGCTGGGCTGTGATAAAGTCCGCGCCCTGAAAAACGTACACCCTGTGGTTAATGCCGATCGGTTAAACCGAGACACTGAACCCGTGGCGAGGGAGCTTGCTCGCGCTGGGCAGCGAAGCGGCCCCAACAAATGGGCCTGCTGCGCAGTCCAGCGCGAGCAAGCTCCCTCGCCACAGGAATCAGCGCTGGCATTAGCCCCGTGTTTCCTTCTCGGTTTCCTGCCTGCGGCCTGCCCTGTTTGTTGCTGCGCACCTGCGAAACCCTGCACCTAAAAAATCAGAGATGCCGTTTTATGACAGCTTCATCCCCTTCTCTATTGCAACGCCTTAAACGCTTGAGCCTGGTCACGCAAATCGTGATCGGCCTGATCGCCGGTATTGCCCTGGCCCTGTTTGCCCCTGACGTGGCGAAGTCCACCGCGTTCATCGGCAAAGTGTTTGTCTCGGCGCTGAAAGCGGTCGCGCCGATTCTGGTGTTCGTGCTGGTCATGGCGTCGATTGCCAACCACAAGCACGGTCAGGAAACCCACATCCGGCCGATTCTGTTCCTGTATCTGCTGGGCACTTTCGCCGCCGCCGTGGTCGCGGTGGTTGCCAGCATGATGTTCCCGTCGAGCCTGGTGCTGTCGACCCAGGACGTCGCGGTCACGGCGCCGGGCGGAATTGGCGAAGTGTTGCAAAGCCTGTTGCTGAGCGTGGTCGATAACCCGGTCAGCGCCCTGATGAACGCCAACTTCATCGGCATTCTGGCCTGGGCCATCGGCATGGGCATCGCCATTCGCCATGCCGGCGACACGACCCGTGAAGTGCTGGGCGACCTGTCCAACGGCGTGACGGTGATCGTGCGCCTGGTGATCAGCTTCGCCCCGCTGGGCATCTTCGGCCTGGTGGCCTCGACGCTCGCCACCTCCGGCTTCGGCGCCTTGATCGGCTACGCGCACTTGCTGGCCGTGCTGCTCGGCTGCATGTTGTTTGTCGCGCTGGTGATGAACCCGCTCATCGTGTTCTGGAAACTGCGCCGCAACCCGTACCCGCTGGTGCTGACCTGCCTGCGCGAGAGCGGCATCACGGCGTTCTTCACCCGTAGCTCGGCGGCGAACATCCCGGTCAACCTGGAGTTGAGCAAGCGCCTGGGCCTGCACGAAGACACCTACTCGGTATCGATCCCGTTGGGCGCGACCATCAACATGGCCGGCGCTGCGATCACCATCACCGTGCTGTCCCTGGCGGCCGTGCACACCCTGGGCATCGCCGTGGACATTCCGACCGCGATCCTGCTCAGCGTCGTCGCAGCAATCTGCGCCTGCGGTGCTTCGGGCGTGGCGGGTGGTTCGCTGTTGCTGATTCCACTGGCGTGCAGCCTGTTCGGCATCCCGAGCGAAATCGCCATGCAGGTGGTGGCGGTCGGTTTCATCATTGGTGTGTTGCAGGATTCGGCGGAGACAGCGTTGAACTCCTCCACCGACGTGCTGTTCACCGCGGCGGCTTGCCTGGGTGAAGAGCAGAAAGCCCAGCGTCTGGCGTAACGCCGCCACCCCATGTGGGAGCGGGCTTGCTCGCGAAGGGGCCGTCAGTTTCAACATTAGCGTTGGCTGACACACCGCTTTCGCGAGCAAGCCCGCTCCCACAGGAAACCGCGTACACATGAAAAAGCCCCCGCAGCCAAAGGCTCCGGGGGCTTTTTTGTACCTGGACGGTTTAGAACGCGCCCATGTAGTCGCGCTTGCCCACTTCCACGCCGTTGTGGCGCAGCAGTGCGTAAGTGGTGGTGACGTGGAAGAAGAACTGCGGCAGGCCGTAGGTCAGCAGGTAGGACTGGCCAGTGAAGCGTTTTTCTTTAGGCGTGCCCGGGCGGGTGACGATCTCGATGCCTTCCTTGCCGTTGATCTGCTCAGGCTTGATGCTGCCGATGAAGGCCAGGGCCTTGGCGATCAATGCTTGAAGATCGGCGAAGGTGGTTTCCGTGTCGTCGTACTTCGGCAATTCGACTTCGGCCAGGCGACCGCTAACGCCCTTGCTGAAATCAACGGCGATCTGCACCTGACGCACCAGCGGGAACATGTCCGGGAACAGGCGCGCTTGCAGGAAAGCGTTAGGGTCGATGTTTTTTTCGGTGGCGTGAGCCTCGGCCTTTTTCAGCACATCGCTCAGGGCGTTGAGCATTTGCTGGAAAACAGGCACGGAAGCGTCGTACAGGGAAATGGTCATGGCAGGTCTCGTCTGGAGGGAACGTGGGTCATGTCGGTCAACGATGAATATGTGAGCGCTTTTGTAGGAGCGAGCCTGCTCGCGATGGACGTTAACGATAACGCGCCCAGTCTGAATTGACGCGTTGCATTTGAGTTCATCGCGAGCAGGCTCGCTCCTACAAAGGTCCGCATTGAGTTAACCAATCGGTATCAGGGGCCGATTATAGCCATGCACGCCCCTCCCGAGACCGGTCTTTTTCAGCTGCCGTACACTTTGGCCGCCGGAATTGCCTGAGCCACCAACTGTGCGACGGCCTCGCCCATCTCGTCGACCGCCCAGCGGCCCTGGCGATCCAGTTGCGGACCACGGCGCCAGCCATCGGCGATCGACAACTTGCCGCCCTCGACTTCGAACATCTGCCCCGTGACGTCAGCGGACGCCTCGGAGCCCAGCCACACCACCAGCGGTGCGACGTTTTCCGGAGCGAAGTAATCGAAGCCCTCTTCCGGTTTTTTCATGGTGTCGGCGAACACCTGCTCGGTCATCCCAGTGCGCGCGGCCGGTGCCAGGGCGTTGGCGGTGATGCCGTAGCGGCGCAGTTCAGCGGCCTGCACCAGCGTCAGCGAAGCAATGCCGCCCTTAGCCGCCGCGTAGTTGGACTGGCCGATGGAGCCCTGCAAACCGGCACCGGAGCTGGTGTTGATGATCCGCGCATCGACCTTGGCGCCGCCCTTGGCCTGCTCGCGCCAGTACTTCACGGCGTGGCTGGAAATGCAGAAGTGGCCCTTCAGGTGCACGGCCACCACGGCGTCCCAGTCGGACTCGCTGAGGCTGGCGAACATGCGGTCGCGGCAGATGCCGGCGTTGTTGACCACCACGTTCAGGTCGCCGAAGGTTTCGATGGCCTGGCGCACGATCAGCTCCGCCGAGTCGTAGCGGGTGATGTCGTCGCTGTTGGCCACGGCACTGCCGCCCTGGCCGAGGATTTCACCCACCACGGCGAGCGCCGCTTCGCGGTTGATGTCGTTGACCACCACCTTCGCGCCTTCAGCGGCGAAGGCCAGTGCGTAGGCACGGCCCAGGCCTGCGCCGGCACCGGTGATGATCACGACGCGGTTTTCACAGATTTTCATAGGGTTATTCCTTAAAATTCATCACAGCACAAATCGCTGTAGGAGCCGGCTTGCTGGCGATAGGGTCACTGCGGTGCGCCTGGTACACCGCGGTGATCCCATCGCCAGCAAGCCGGCTCCTACAGGATCGGTGTGCATCCTGGTTTACAAGCGTTCGATGATCGTCACGTTGGCCTGCCCACCGCCTTCGCACATGGTCTGCATGCCGAAGCGTCCGCCGCTGCGTTCCAGTTCATGCAACAAGGTGCACATCAAGCGGGTGCCGGTGGCGCCCAGCGGATGGCCGAGGGCAATCGCGCCGCCGTTGACGTTGGTCTGTTCATGGGGATAACCGGTCTCTTTCAACCAGGCCATGGCCACCGAAGCGAAGGCCTCGTTAATCTCCACCCGGTCAATGTCTTCGAGCTTCATGCCGGCGCGCTTGAGTGCGTAGGCGGTGGCCGGGATCGGCGCGGTGAGCATCCAGATCGGGTCCTCGGCGCGTACGCTCAGGTGGTGGATGCGTGCCCGTGGCGTCAGGCCGTAGCGCTTGAGCGCCGCCTCCGAGACGATCAGCATCGCGCTGGCCGCGTCGCAGGTCTGGCTCGACACCGCCGCCGTCACCCGATCGCAGCCGAACAGGAATTCCAGCTCGGCCATTTTTTCCAGGCTGGTCTGGCGCGGCGTTTCGTCATGCAGTACGCCGGCGAGCGGCACGATCTCGCGGTTGAAGCGGCCCTGTTCGATGGCCTGCAAGGCACGTCGATGGGACTCCAGGGAATAGGCTTCAAGCTGCGCCCGGGACAGGTCCCACTTTTGCGCGATCATCTGCGCCGAACGGAACTGCGTCGGTGGTTGCGCGCCATAGCGCCGCACCCAGCCTTCGGAGCCACTGAACGGATCGGTGAAGCCCAACGGCTCGGCAGCGATCATCGCCGAGGAAATCGGGATCTGCGTCATGGTCTGCACGCCACCGGCGATGACCACGTCCTGGGTGCCACTCATCACCGCCTGGGCGGCGAAGTGCACCGCTTGCTGGGACGAACCGCACTGACGGTCGATGGTGGTACCCGGCACCGATTGCGACAGACCGGCCGCCAGCCAGCTGGTGCGAGCGATATCACCGGCCAGTGGGCCGATGGTGTCGACGCAACCGAAGATCACATCGTCGTAATCCTCGTCGGGAATGTCGTTACGTTCGACCAACGCGCGCAAAACATGGGCGCCCAGGTCGGCGGCGTGGATCTGGCTCAGACCACCCTTGCGCCGCCCGGTGGGCGTGCGCAGGGCATCGACGATATAGGCTTCAGGCATGGTGTACCTCGGTGAAAAAATTAAAATCAGGCGCCGAAAACTTGTGGAATGTCGTCACCCTTACTGACTGGTTAGAACGTACTGCCCGCACCCAGTGCTGGCTTGCCGTCAAACAACGCGGTACGAACCCGCCCTTTGTGCAATCCGCGATCACCCCAGACCTTGTCCAGCGCCCAGGCGCGCTTCATGAACAGATGCAAGTCGACTTCCCAGGTGTAACCCATGGCGCCGTGGGCCTGGATGGTGTTCTTCGCCGCGAGCATCGCCGCTTCCGCCGTTGCCAGCTTGGCGTGGGACACCAGCACGTCCTGCCCCGCTTGCTGCTCGACGACGGCATAGGCGGCGCGATACAACGGCCCCTTGGCGAACTCGATCTGCACCGCGACGTTGGCCATCAAATGCTTGACGGCCTGGAACGAGCCGACCGGCTTGCCGAACTGTTTGCGCTCGAAGGTGTAGTCCACCGCCAGGTCAACCATGCGCTTGGCCAGCCCCAACAGTTGCGCGGCACTGGCGAGGGCGCCACGGTTGAAGGTGGCTGCCCACAAACGCCGTCCTTGTTCGCCGCTGGCCACGCAAGTAGCGGGTGTTGGCGTCCACTCGACCTGGAACAGTTGACGGCTCGGGTCGACCGACTCGTTGCGGGTCAGGCCCACGGCATCACGCTCCAGCGTATGCACCTCGTCGCCATGGGCCAGCAACAGCAAGTCGGCAACATGGGCATCGCTGACCAGCGGATTACCCGGTTCCGAAACGGCCAGGCGTGCACGCCCCTCGGCCACTCGCGACAGCCATTTTTGTTTGAGCGGCGCGTGTTGCTCATCAAGGGCGGCAAGCAACGGCACGCCGACCAGCATGGTGTCCACCAACGGTTCGGGCAGCCCGGCATACCCGCATTCCTGAGCGATCAGCACGAAGTCCAGTTCGTTCATGCCCATGCCGTCCTGCGCCTCGGGCACGGTCAGCGCGGTCAGGCCCAGTTCCACCAGCTGCGCCCAGAGTCGCTCACTGCGCCCGCTGTCGCTCTGCCACAGTTCGCGAATGCGTTCCGGGGTGACTTCGTTGATCAGGAAGCTGCGGACGTTGTCCTGAAACAGCAGTTGGTCGCGGCTGAAACTAAAGTCCATGGTCTATTCCTCAGGCTCGCGGCATGCCGAGCATGCGTTCGGCAATGATGTTGCGCTGGATCTCGTTGGTGCCGGCGTAGATCGGCCCGGCCTGGGCAAACAGGAAACCTTCCAGCCAATGACCGACGTCACCGGCAGCCGGAGCTTCAGGCAATAGTTCGCCGCGCAGGCCGAGAATGCTCATGGCGGTGTCGTGCATGCGCTGGTCGAGTTCGGACCAGAAGATCTTGTTGGTCGACGATTCCGGCCCGATCTTGCCGCCCTGCACCAGTTGCGAGGCGGTCATGTAGGTGCTCAGGGTGTAGGCCTCGGCATCGAGCCAGGCGCGCATCACCGCTTCGCCAATGGCCGGGTCGCGGTCGGCCTGTTCACGGTTGGCCAGGTACAACTGCACCAGGCGCTTGGCGGTTTCCTGGAAGCGCGCAGGTGAACGCAGCAACAAACCACGCTCGAAACCGGCGGTGGACATCGCCACGTGCCAGCCCATGCCTTCGCCACCGAGGGCGTTTTCCACCGGCACCTTGACGTCGTCGAAGAAGATCTCGGCAAAGCCCGGCAAGCCATTGAGCTGCGGGATCGGCCGCACGGTGATGCCCGGCGTGTCCAGCGGCAGCAGGATGAAGGTCAGGCCGTGATGACGCTGGGACTGCGCGTCGGTACGGAAAATACCAAACGCCCAATCGGCCCACACCGCGCGGGTCGACCAGGTCTTCTGGCCATTGATCACGTAGTGGTCGCCCACCCGTTCAGCCTTGGAGCGGATCGCCGCCATGTCGGAACCGGCACCCGGCTCGGACCAGGCCTGGGCCCAGATGTCTTCGCCGGTGGCCATGCGCGGCAGGAAACGCGCTTTCTGTTCTTCGCTGCCGTATTCCATCAGGGTCGGGCCGAGCAGGAAAATGCCGTTCTGGTTGACCCGTGCCGGCGCCCCGGAACGGTAGTATTCCTCTTCGAAAATCAGCCATTCGATCAGGTCGCAGCCGCGCCCGCCGAGTTCGGTCGGCCAAGTGACCATGCCCCAACGGCCTTCATTGAGCCTGGCTTCCCAGGCGCGGTGCTCGGCAAAGCCCTGTTCGGTGTCGAACGATTGCAGCGGTTCACTCGGTACATTGGCCGCCAGCCAGGTCCGTGCCTCGGCACGAAAGGCCTGCTGGGCCGGGGTATAGGTCAGGTCCATGGATATGCCTTCAGCCGTTGAATCGGGCATCGCGTTTCTCGACGAACGAGTCGCGTGCTTCCTGAGAGTCCAGTGAGCGGTAGGCTTCGAGGGTGAAGCCTTGTTCCCAGCGGTATTTGTCTTCGAGATTGCCGTCTTCGATGCCGGTCAGCGCTTCCTTGGCCAGGCTGATCATGCCCGGGCTCTTGGCGGCGATGGTGCGGGCGGTCTGCAACGCGGCTTCGCGCAAGTCTTCGCGCTTGACCACCCGTTCCACCGCGCCCAGGCGATAAGCCTCGGCGGCGTCGATGGCCTCGCCGGTGAAGTACATGTGGCGGACTTTCTGCACCGGGAACAGGCGCTGCAAATGCGCGCCGCCACCCATGGCCCCGCGATCCACTTCCGGCACGCCGAAGGTGGCGCATTCGGAAGCGACGATGATGTCGGCGGCGCCACAGATGCCGATGCCGCCGCCCAGTACGAAGCCGTGCACGGCGACGATCACCGGTTTCGGGTTGCGGTGGATGGCCTTGAAGCTGTCGTAGTTACCCTTGTTCACGGCGACGATCAGGCTGCCGTCGGCGGCCAGTTCCTTGATATCGACCCCGGCGCAGAAGCCGCGGCCTTCTGCACGAATCACGATCACCCGCACGTCGCTGTCGCGGCCCAGGCTTTCGATCTCGCTGGCGATATCGGCCCAGCCCTGGTTGTTGAAGGCGTTGACCGGTGGCCGGTCGAACACCAGTTCGGCGATGCCGTTATCGATACTCACGCTAAATGGTTTCATGTCTTTCCCCTTACGACACACGGCGACACAGCTCGCCCAGGCGCGCTTCGGCGTCGCGGACGATCTGTTCAATCAATTGGGCGCAGCTGGGCAAGCTGTCGATGGATGCAGCGATCTGCCCGGCGGGCAACACGCCCGCGGCCGGTTGCCCGTCGACCATGGCTTTCTGGATCACCATCGGCGCGTTGGCGGCCATGATGCTTTGCGCGGCGGTCAGCTCACCGCTACCGCGCATCTTCAGCGCGCTGCTCAGCAGTTGCGTCAGGCTCATGCCGGTGTGGCGGCGGTAAGCCAGGCCACTCTGCAACGCCAGCAACAGGCGCTTGAGGCCGCCGCTGTTTTCCAGCTGGTTGAGCAATTCGTTGCGGATCATCCGTTGCGGCATGCCGTCGATGGCGCGGCTGATGATGATCGCTGCCGGGTCCTTGACCGCCAGGTAGCGGGCCAGGGTCGCCTGGGGCACCGGGCTGTCGGCGCACATCAGGAAACGCGTGCCCATGGCGATGCCTTCGGCGCCGTAGGCCAGGGCCGAGACCAAGCCCTTGCCATCCTTGAAACCGCCGGCCGCCACCACGGGCACCGACACGGCATTGACCACCTGATCCAGCAGCATCGACGTCGGCACGGAACCGGTATGCCCACCGCCCTCGCCACCCTGTACGGTCACCGCATCGGCGCCCATTTCCACGGCTTTCTGCGCATGCTTGAGCGCGCCGACCGTGGGAATGCACACCACGCCGGCATCCTTCAGGCGGCTGATCATTTGCTTGCCCGGCGAACGGCTGTAGCTGACCGCGCGGACTTTATGACGCAACACCAACTCGACGATCTCGCCGGCATTGGCCTGGTACATATGGAAATTCACCCCGAACGGCTGATCGGTCAGGCGCCGGGTTTCGATGATCGCCGCTTCCATCTGTTGCGGCTCGATGGTCGCCCCGGCGAGAAAACCGAAACCGCCAGCATTGCCCGTGGCCGCCACCAGTTTCGGGTCGGCGACCCAGCCCATGGCGGTCTGGATGATCGGATAGCGGCAACCGAGCAGTTCAGTCAAACGGGTATTCAACGAGATCGCCATGTTCACGCCTCGCCCGTTTTGCGCTGGGAACTGGCCATGGCCTTGGCGTCGTAGCCGCCGAGGCGGTCGCCGGACACCAGTTCGTTGTGGGCATGGGCGAAGTGATGCAGGCCGAACACCATGTCCATGGTCGCGCGCTTGCCCATCAGGTCCTCGGCGTTGTTCACCGCTTGCTTGCTCAGTTGCAGGCCCAGGCGCGGCATTTGTGCGATGCGCCCGGCGATGTCGAGGGTCTGTTGTTCCAGCTCGTCGCGAGCCACCACCCGATTGAGCATGCCCATCTGATAGGCACGGGGTGCCGGCATGCGTTCGCCGAGGAAGAGGAACTCCTTGGCGATGCGCGGATTGAGCTCATGCACGTGCGCAAAGTACTCAACCCCGGGAATGCCCATGCGCACCACCGGATCGGCGAAGTAGGCATCCTCGCTGGCGACGATCAGGTCGCAGACCCAGGCCAGCATCAAGCCACCGGCAATGCACGCACCCTGGACCATGGCGATGGTCGGCTTGGGCATCTCGCGCCAGCGGCGGCACATGCCCAGATAGACTTCCTGCTCGCGGGCATAGAGAAACTCGCCGCCCGGTTTGTTCACATGGTCGTACCACAGGCTGGCGCGGTCGAAGGTCTTGTCGACGTCGCGGCCCGGGGTGCCGATGTCGTGCCCGGCGGAGAAGTGCTTGCCGGCGCCACGCAACACAATGACCTTCACTTCATCGTCATCGCAGGCCCGGCGAAACGCCGCGTCCAGCGCATAGGTCATCTGCGAGTTCTGCGCGTTGTGGAACTCGGGGCGGTTCATGGTGACCAGGGCCACCGCGCCACGCACCTCGTACAGCACCACCTCGGCCTGATTGTTATCGTTATGTTCAGCCATCACTTTTCTCCGCAACGCGTTGCTCAGCGTTGGCCTGGCGGGTTGTCTTTGAGTTGCAGGGCGCGCAGGTTGTGCGGGTCCAGACGCTGGATCAGTTGCAATTGCTCGACAGTCGGGGCCGCCGTGGTCGGGCAGTCGTCCGGCACGTGCAATTCGAAACCGGTGTTGTCCTGGACTTGCGCTGCCGTCACGCCGGAGTGCAGCGAACGGATGCGCATCTGCCGCTGCGGACCCTGGAAATCCAGGACGCAGAGGTCGGTGATGATCAGGCGGATGTCGATGTCGTCCAGCGACCAGCCCCGCGCCAGACGCGCCGGGTTGTAGCCGACCGAGGCGACCATATCGACCTCGCCTTCGACGAACACCCGACGGTTATGGCTCGGCACGCAAAACGAGTTGGCGTGGCTGATCGAGTTGCCGGGGAAACCGCGCACACCGAGCATCTGTGCCTTGGGTTTGGCGTAGTCGCCGATGCAGGAAATGTTCGCCTGACCGTAACGGTCGATCTGGGTCGGGCCGACCAGTGCATGGCGCTTGCCGCCCCAGACGTTGTCGAAAATCCGCGAGAAACCCATCCAGCTGTCGCGCTTGGGTTCATAGCCTTTTCGCGCGCCCAACGGCACCGGTTCGGCAACCATGTAGGCTTCGGAGTCGGTCATCAGCAGCTGCGGGTTGCTGGTCAGCATGGCCAGCGAAGCGGCCAGGCGCGGGATCACGCCGATGCCGCTGGCCAGAACCTCGCCGTCTTCACACCAGGCTTCGGCGGCCGCGCAGATCATCAGTTCGGCGAGGCTGTAAGTAGTAGTGCTCATCGGAAGGTTCCTTAGAAAATCGGCAACGGCAGTTCACGGATCGCAGCCAGGCCGCCGACCTTTTCCAGATATTGTTCGTGGGTGCAGTCGACGTAGTCGCGCACGTAGCCTTCCCAGCCATCGGCCGCCTGCACCGTGGCGTTGTAGGCCTTGAAGTGAGCGACGTCGAAACCGTACAGCGGCGTACAGGAAGACGGATGCGCCCCGCCCGGCACGTGGGCCACGGCGGTGGTCAGGTTGCGTTCCCAGAACACCTGATGCGCATGGGCGGCGTCCCGATGGAAATACTCGCTGTCGACCAGCTCATCGCAGGTCACGTAGCTGTGGGTCGCGGCCCGCACGAACAGGTCGTCCATGTAGTGATCCGGACCGCTGATCTGGCACACGCCACGTTTATCGGCACGGTCAACGTGGACCAGCGCCGCGTCGAGCTTGAGCGCCGGCATGGCAACCCAGTCCTTGCCATCGGCATAGGGCGAGGCGATCAACTTGATCTGGCGGTTGTGGCGCAGCACATCGGTGCCCAGGCCCACGGCCGTCGGAATGAACGGTACATTCATCGCCGCAGCGCGCAGGCCGAGCAGCAGCATCCCTTCATCGATTTCCATCACTTCCAGTGCCGCTTCCTGGCGTGCCTTGCGGAAGTACGGCTCCAGTGGAATGAAGTCCAGGGATACGAAGGCGAACACCAGCTTCTTGATCTTCCCGGCTGCGCAAAGCATGCCGACGTCCGCCCCCCCGTATGCAACAACAGTCAGCTCCTTGAGGTCCGAGCGCAGGATCTCGCGTACCAGCGCCATCGGCTTGCGGCGCGGGCCCCAGCCACCGATACCGATGGTCATGCCGTCACGCAGTTGGCCGACAATCTCGGCGGTGGTCATTTGCTTGTCCATCGTCTTGTTCCTCATTGGCGACCGACACTGAAGTCGTGGCCCCAGTGGCTGACCACGGTGCTTTCGAACGGCGTGTGGCGGTCCCAGTCGACCACCAGGCCATCGCAGCCGTACTCCAGGTCAAACCCGGACGGGGTCTTGATATAGAAAGAAATCATCTGGTCATTGGTGTGCTGGCCGAGGGTGGCCGACATCTTCACGCCGTTGGCGTGGACGCGATCCAGCGCACGACCGACTTCGTCCAGCGCGTTGACCTCGACCATCATGTGCACGCAACCGTGGGGCATCGGGCACTCGAAAATCGCCAGCGAGTGGTGGCGGCCGTTGTTGCAGTGCAGGAAGTGAATGCGCTTTTGCGGTTCGGCCGGGTCCGGGGTGAAGCGGACTTTCATCAGGTCCGACAGGCCGAAGCCCATCACTTGCTCGTAGAAGTCGCGGCAGCGCTCGAAGGCCGGGGCTGGCAGTACGACGTGGCCCATGCCGAGGTCGTTGGTGACGAAACCTTTGACCCCTACCGGCGAAACGAAACGGGCGAAGTCCTGCAGCGGGCCCCAGAAGATTTCGTGACGATTGCCGTCCGGGTCGCTGAAATGCACCAGTTCCTGGACCTTGCGCAGCTCGGTTTCGGCGGCTGTACCGCGAGTGACTTGCACGTCGGCCTGTTGCAGTTCGCTGACTGCCTGTTCCAGGGCTGCTTTGCCGGCGACTTCCCAGCCGCAAGCACCGAAGCTGTTCTCGGCATTCTTCTGCACGAGGATGCGGTAATGACGCTCGTCCATTTTCAGGTACAGCTGCTCATCGTCGCCGCTGACCATCATGCCCAACACCTGGCTTGCGTAGTGGCGCCATTGCGCCAGGTCGCTGGATAACAGGGTGACGTAACCCAGACCGCGGATATCCATGGATGCACTCCTCGTTTTTCTCAGGCCATGCCGCCCTTCGGCTGGTGCCGGGGGAGACTTTATGTAGGGGCCATATGTAGGAGCTATTCAAACGGGTTCGGGGAGGGGCAACATCGTCCAATGGGACTAGCGGATTTGATGGGGTACGCGCATAAAAAACTGTGGGAGCGGGCTTGCTCGCGAAGGCGGCGTGTCAGGCGCCATTGATGTTGAATGTGCCGGCCTCTTCGCGAGCAAGCCCGCTCCCACAGGGGTCAGTGGTGTTGCGGGTTTATGCAGGTGGTTCGATTTGATCGAGCACGCGGTTAGCGGTGATTTCGGCAAGCATGACGCTGTTGGAAATGCCCAGCAGGGCATTGCGATCACCGGTTAGTAGACCGGGGAATCCAAGAAGCCGGCGCGCCCAAGGGCGCCCTGCGTACAGCTACCATCAAAATGCAGGCACAATCGGTGGCGCGAGCTTGCGCAACAACCTGTAGGAGCGAGCCTGCTCGCGATGGTCGTCAACGATAACGCTGAAAGCCTGACACCCCGCGGCGTAGTCCGGTTTATCGCAAGCAAGCTCGCTCCCACAAGGGGTATGCAGTGGCCAATACCCTATCCGGCAGGCATATAAAACGGGCCTGGGAGACCCGTTATGGCGTTGCACGCCTGCTCTGTAGTTATTGGTTGGATTTGGCTTCTCGCACTTTCTTCTGCTCTGCCAGTGCTATTTCCTTGTAATCATAGGTAGGAAAGAATTCTGTCCGGTAACTTCCCCATGCGGTGTTTTCGAGTGCGAGATTTACCGCTGCGAGACGCGAGGCAGGCAAGCGCAGAACGATGACATGTCCAATACCCATGGTTATATTCCAGCTGACAACCTCCACCCCGGCAGGAGGGAACACCTTGTAAAACCCCAGCTTGGTGAATTGCTCTCTCAACTCCCCCAATGGCCGTGACTGATCGTGTTTCAGGAAAACAGTCAGCATGATTGCATTATCTGGCGTGGCGACAGCCTCTTTTGAGACCGCAGGCGTTGTCGGCTGTGCATTGGCGCCAGCCGAGTACATTCCAGCCAGCAGTAACATAGACATTAATAGCGGTCTGAATTCAATATTCATGTTGTGCCTTTTTTATTTTCTACGGATGTTATTTCAGGACAGCATCAATAAAATCGACGCCTTGGTATATCGAAACAATGAACTGATAAAATACTGCAGGAAGTTTTTAGTGCGACATCGAGGTCTTCAGAGGGCCTTTGTAGGGCGCATGGACCACATAAATCCGGACAGGCGCATTGGCATCGACCATGTCGCGAGGCACCTCTCGTGAATAGGTGAACTCTTCGTTATCCAGTTTTTCCAGTCTTCTGACCACAGTCCTGACCGCTCCTTGATCAGGCACCAGGATATGTGTTGTTTTGTCACCGGTGACAAGGAAGTAACCGCCACCACCATTGTCATACTTTGATAACCCGGTATCGGTATAGAAAAACTCATAACGATTGCGACCGGGATCCCACATTGAAATCCCGACAACACCTGGATACTTTTCCTTCACATCTACTTCAGGGGCTCCCTCTATATAAACCTTGGTTGTCAGCCATTGAGGAGATGAGGCCAATGCTTGAATATCAGACTTAGCCTCCATCTGCTTTCCATGACTGGCAAGTGGACTGAGTAATCCGGCGAAGAGTAAACCTATAAACATTGAGTTGTATTTTCGCATGGAATAATTCCTCGATGAGTTTAGAGGTGACGCTTGTTTTTTTGTTGTCGTGGAAATTGATCACTGCGATCAGCGGATGGAATATAGGACCGATATCAGCCACTAACAATACCTGGCATATATTTGCAACAATTGCCGCAGACGTGTTCAAGAAGGCTCGGAATCCCCCGTAGGAATTATCGCTGACCGCGATGTTCTCGGAGTTAAACAAGGGGTGACAACTATGCACAGGTCAATCGACCGGGGAGAAATCGGCAGGCATAAAAAAACGGGCCTTGGGGACCCGTTGGAAAGTTGGCCTGACGTCCGTGCCTGGCCTGAAAAACGCCTTGCTTGTCCCACTGGCAGCCCTGTAGGAACTGGCTTGCCAGCGATGGCGGCACGTCAGGCACACCGAGTCGCAGCTTTCGCCAGCAAGCCGGCTCCTACAGGGGCGTACCAATCACTTGGATTTGCGGAAGTGCGGAATCACTTTCTCGCCAATGTTCTTCAGGGTCTCCAGCTGTGCCCACTGCGGCACGGTGCCCATCTGGCAGATGAACAGGATTTCGTCGGCGCCGGCATCGATCAGGCGCTGCACGTAGCCGATGCAATCCTCGACGGTGCCGTAGGCGTGGTTCGGGTTCATCATCGCCATGGTCGGGTCGGAGAAGTCGACACTGACTTCTTCGGAAGCGAAGCGCGACTTGATCACGCTCTGGCCATTGCCATCGACGAAGGTGTCGTCCTTCCACTTCTCCGGGTCCGGACGCTCGCCACCGCCGTACCAGTAGCCCAGGGATTCCATGAAATAACGCTGACCACGGATACCGATGCGGCGCGCCTCTTCGTTGTCGTCAAGCACGATGGCCGGGCACAGCGCGGCGATGTGACGGTTAGGACGGAAGCCCACTTGCTTCTTCTCATCGCGATTGTCGTAGGCGGTGTGATACACCTCGACCTTCTTGGCGATTTCTTCCGGGCCACCGAAGCCCAGTACCAGGGCGCCCATGCCACGACCGCCGGCATTTTTCAGCGACTCGGTGTTGGTGCATGCCAGGTACATCGGCGGGTGCGGATCCTGGTAAGGCTTCGGATGGATCGGACGCTTGGGGATCTGCACGAAGTCGCCGTTGTGCTCGATCTCGTCCTGCACGAACATTTTCGGGATCAGGTACATCATCTCGTCGATTTGCGGCTGCAAGGTCGCCAGGTCGTAGCCGAAAGTGCCGGCTTCCTGCTGGGTGCCGCCCTTGCCCACACCAAAGTGCACACGGCCCTTGGACAGCAGGTCGAGGGTAGCGATGCGCTCGGCGACTTTCACCGGGTGGTTCATCGCCGGTGGCAGGCAGACCACGCCGTGGCCGATGCCGATGCGTTCGGTTTTACCGGCAACGAAAGCCAGCATGGTTTCCGGTGCGGACATGTGCGAATAGTTGCTCAGCGCCGTGTGCTCAACACACCAGAAGGTGTCGAAGCCAAGCTTGTCGGCGAGTACAGCCTGCTCGACGGTGTCTTCAAAAATCTTGCGGTCGCCTTCGCGACTGGAGTCCACCGTCTGGGCTTCGTAAATCAGGGAAAATTTCATGGTTGATCCTTGTGCTTATTTGGATGCGCAGTCGGCGCCGTAGACCTTCGCCTTACCGCCAATGCTCGTGCATCGGCGGGGCGCTCGAATCACGCAAACGGACTAGCCGATTTGTACTGAAGGGTCAGAGGAAAAAGTCGCTGCTGTCCTGGCCCATGCTCACCCCGCCGAGGTTCCAGGCGTACTTGGCCGGACTGTTGGCGACGTGGGCGCGACCGGTGTGAATGTCGCGGAACGCACGGTTGATCGGATGGCTGCGGAAGATCGTCGAGGCGCCGCTGTTGAACATCAGATCGCCAGCGGCCTTGGCGCACTTGTCAGCCACCAGAGCCGAGTCGTAACGCATCTTCACTCGCTCGGGCATGCTCAACGGCTCGCCCTTCTGCGCACGCTCCAGCATCAGGGCGAAGTTGCGATGCAGCACGGTCTTGCACTCGTCGACGCAAACCATGGCGTTGGCCAGTGACGTTTGCGCAGCCGGGTCCTGGACCATCTTGCGACCGTCATTGACCCCGACCCGGGCGCGGTTGTGCTCGACAAACTGATCCACCGCGCCTTGCAGGGCACCGATGGCGGACGACGACACCGCACGCACGAAAATCTGCCCGAACGGCAGGCGGAACAACGGTGCTGTGTTCACCGCATTGCCCGGACTGTTCTGCATGAAACCGTCGAACGCGCGATGGGTGCGGTACTCGGGAACGAAGGCGTTTTCCACCAGAATGTCGTGGGAGCCAGTGGCTTCCAGGCCCATGACGTTCCAGTTGTCGAGAATCTGATAGTCACTGCGCGGCACCAGGAACGTCCGGTAATCCGGCGCCCCGCCCGCCTCTGCCGGCGGTACCAACGCACCGAGGAACGCCCAGTCGCAATGCTTGCTGCCGGAAGAAAAACCCCAGCGTCCACTCAATTTGAAGCCACCGTCGACCCGCTCGACCTTACCCACTGGCATATAGGAAGAGGAAATCAGCACACTGGAATCACTACCCCAGACATCCTGGGCCGCGCGATCGTCGAACAGCGCCAACTGCCAGTTGTGGATCGCCACCACTCCCAGCACCCAGGCCGAGGACATGCAGCCCTCGGCGAGGGTCATCTGTACGTCGAAAAAATCCTTGGGCTCGAGCTCATAGCCTTCCCAACGGGACGGTTGCAGGATGCGAAAGAACCCGGCGTCCTGGAAATCCTTCAGGGTTTCTTCAGGCAACTGGCCGGCTTGCGCGGCGTTCAGGGCGCGTTCACGCAGGATCGGCACCAGCTCGCGGGCACGTTGGCTCAGACGCTGGCGAATCAGGTCTTGGTTGAGCATTTTTATTGTTCTCCTTTGTTCACCCCATCCGCCGGGGCGCGCGTGCAGCGGGGCGGGTGTAGCGCCCCTACACTGGCATTCAAACAATGCGCAACGCAGGGGACATCCCTCAAACGGACCATGTGGTTTTGGGGAACAGGTATCAGGGGGGCATCTGAGAGGGATGTGTTGGGTGACAGGCTGTCTTCGCTCGCGCATTGGGCCCTGGGTTTTACTCGGGACTTGTGGCAACTGAAGATCCCTGTGTGAGCGGGCTTGCTCGCGAAGGCTTTGCATCAGGTGATGATTATTTTGTAGGTGTACATATCCGTTGCTGCGGTAACGGCCAAATAAGGCTCCGCCCTTACGGCGGGTCACTTTCGAAGAGCGCGAAAGTAACCAAAGCGCTTTGCCCCTTTCGTTCGGTGCCTCGCTGTGGCTCGGCATACCCTCGCTCCGGTCCTGCTCCGTGGGCCCGCCGCCATCGGCCATCCATGGCCGGGGGGTGGCTAACCCGGCATCCATGCCGGGTTGCCCACTGCGCAGAACCTGCACTCGGCCTCTCGAGGGGGCGCGCACCGCAAAAGCCAAACCGAGGCGGCCTACCGGCCGGCCTGATCGTGAGGTTGTACACGGCTCCCTGTAGGAGCCTGGCTTGCCGGCGATGACGCCACACCAGCCAACCCTGCTGCACCTGAAACACCGCCATCGCTGGCAAGCCAGCTCCTACAAGGATTGAGTGCGTCTGAAAGAGATTGGGCGGCTGGTAGGCCGCCATCGCTGGCAAGCCAGCTCCTACAAGGATTGAGTGCGTCTGAAGGAGATTGGGCGGCTGGTAGGCCGCCATCGCTGGCAAGCCAGCTCCTACAAGGATTGAGTGCGTCTGAAGGAGATTGGGCGGCTGGTGGGCCGCCATCGCTGGCAAGCCAGCTCCTACAAGGATTGAGTGCGTCTGAAAGAGATTGGGCGGCTGGTGGGCCGCCATCGCTGGCAAGCCAGCTCCTACAAGGATTGAGTGCGTCTGAAAGAGATTGGGCGGCTGGTGGGCCGCCATCGCTGGCAAGCCAGCTCCTACAAGGATTGAGTGCGTCTGAAAGAGATTGGGCGGCTGGTGGGCCGCCATCGCTGGCAAGCCAGCTCCTACAAGGATTGAGTGCGTCTGAAAGAGATTGGGCGGCTGGTGGGCCGCCATCGCTGGCAAGCCAGCTCCTACAAGGATTGAGTGCGTCTGAAAGAGATTGGGCGGCTGGTAGGCCGCCATCGCTGGCAAGCCAGCTCCTACAAGGATTGAGTGCGTCTGAAAGAGATTGGGCGGCTGGTAGGCCGCCATCGCTGGCAAGCCAGCTCCTACAAGGATTGAGTGCGTCTGAAAGAGATTG